>DASRLM010000535.1:0-8943 GCA_035648455.1 Puia sp.
GTTTTTTCAAGGGATTTTCGGATGCTCAGTATTGGTTTTTTCATGGATTTTATATGTTGAGTTCTTTCTGTAATGAACAATCGCTGAAGGTTACATGATAACCCGGATTATTTTTTGCTTTTCAATGCTATAATTTTAAGGTCAGTAGATGATACCTGCCGGGCCAGCACATAATACTGGTGATCTTTATTTCCCCTGATCTCATTGAGCAGTGCTATTCCTTTATCCGCCTGATTGTTCATCAGATAAGCCAGGGCCAGATAATATTGAGCCTCATCCTGAAAGTAATTTTCACCTGACTTTGCATTGGCGGCCAGGATATTTTCAAAACGGGAAACGGCTGCCGTGTAATTTTTTTGTTCCATCGCGGCCATACCGGCAAGGAAATACGTTTTATTGGTCTTGTTGGATTCCAGATTAAATAATGTGGTTACCCCATTCCAGTTTTTGTTACGAAACGATTCTTCCAGGACATTTTGAGTATGTTCACCGCGGGTGGTGCTTAAGGAATAATCCGTAAACTGCTGTTGAAAGACAGATACATTATTTACCGTGCTGTATTTATAAACCAACGATACACTCAGTACCAGGATTAAAATGGCCGCAATGCGAAGACCCGATCTGTACATATTGCGTACCACGGTACCTGAAAATCCGGTAACCGGTTTTACCTGGCTGACGAATGACTGGCGGACTTGCATCACCTGTTCGCGGATCGCCCCGAGCTCGACCGCATCCACAGCCATTTTCAGGAATTCCCATTCTGTGGCAACCTGTTTATCGTGCAGGATCAGGGTATCTACCCGGGTCGTTTCATCCTGGGACAGATGGTTATCCAGGTAATCAATCAGTAAAAATTCGTTATTCTGCAACATGGCTTTCTATTTATTGATCAGTTCGTTAATTTGTTTTGCCGCAACCGGGTTTTCTTTCAGCATCTCCGTTAATTGCTGCAGGCATTTATATTTTTTATTTCTCACCACCTGTTCATTTTCATAGTGCAAATGGCTGACTATTTCTTTCATCGGTAAATTCTCATAATAAAACAGGATGAGAATTTTTCTGCAGGATTCTCCGAGACCATCCAGCATTTTCTGAAGCTGCTGTTTCAACTCACGGTCGCCAATCGCTTCACTCACTCCCGCATCTTCCTGCTCGCGGCTGGTTTCAAAAATTTTTTCCCGATTATCCGACCGCTGACGTTTTCTCAGTTCATTCAACCAGAGATTTTTCGAAATGGAGATGAGAAAGGTTCTGATGCCGGAATCAAATCTGAATTTTCCTTTCTGAACGGTATCTATAAAGGAAATCACCGTTTCCTGGAAAATATCGTCCGCATCCTGTTCACTTCCACCCCTGCCCATAATAAAAGATCTTGCGACCGCTGCATGTTCCTGGTAAAGCTGAAGAACGGCCTCGTTCAGGTTCTTCTTGTTTTTAATGGCCTCTACCAGCGTTGAATCCGAAAATAACTTGATAGCGTTCATATATTAGTACCTGCCCCGGAAGGGATTGTAACTTAAATGAGGAAATAATTTGAAAAAAAGCGGAGCGGCTGGCAGATGAATCATAAGTGTATGATTATCAATTAAATAGTCTAATTTTATGAGCCGTCAAAACAAATGGCTATTTGAAATGCCTCCATTATCTTTGCAGCCGAAAAAATAAAGATAGGAAATAATCCTACGGCTACTGCCCGATAGTATAACGGTAGTACGACAGACTCTGACTCTGTTTGTCTTGGTTCGAATCCAGGTCGGGCAACATGGAGCCCCGCACGAAAGCGCGGGGTTTTGCTTTTTTCAGCTTAAAAGCGGTATAGAGGCACTTAACCTCTGGACATTTAATGTCTGGGAGAAAAAATAGCCCATGCGGAAAGGACTAAATAAGGTATTGATAAAATGATGACAGAAATAATCAAATGCCGCTGCTTTTTCGGATTTTGATTTGAAAACGCTTCATATCTCCCGAAAATCTTCAGGTCGCGATCTTTTACAATAAAAATGTGGTGGAAGAGAACAGCAGTGAGCATATACAGGGAAACCGCAAAAATGGTGGATTCCGCTTTTGACGGAAACCAGGAATGTTTTATCAGGTGTAAATAAAACGCTTCCAGCATCAACAGCCATCCACCCGACCCGAGAGAGAATAAATACATCGCCTGGATACGGGTATAGGAATTTTGCCGCTGCTGGCTAACTGTATAGAAATAATTATAGATATTGAAATAGAGATAATCTATGTGTTTCATAGGGTTGTTTTCGGGTTCGGGTAGTACGGTACGGATGAAATATCCTATATGAAACGCCTTTTTGGGAAAAATCGTACAGGCAAAAATCCGGGAAATGGCTAATTAATTGAATTACAAATATTTATAATCCGGGTAAGAGAGAGGAATTCTTGTCTTATAATGGATTTTGAGAGTACCGCGGGCTTCCAGGGCTAAAAATGCCTCGTCCTAAAAAGACTATACACTAAAAAACCGGCGAAAGCGGACATCGCTTTGTATCGAAAACGGACAGTCCGCCAGGCTATAATGCTGTAAGTAATTATTACTCAGCCTTTCAGGAATTGGCATTTTCTTGGTGTTCAGGTAATCATGCTAAGAAATTATATAAAAATAGCGTGGAGGAACCTGATAAAGAACAGGACGTATTCTATCATCAACATAACCGGTCTCGCCATCGGATTCTCCTGTTTTTTGCTGATTTCCCTGTATGTGCTGGACGAGATAAGTTTTGATACCTACAATCAACAGGCAGAAAATATTTACCGTGTCAATTCGGATATCCGTTTTGGCGGAGTCGAAATGCATACGGCGCTGACATCGGATATGATGGGGCAATTATTGAAAAAAGATTACCCGCAGATCGAAGCATATACCCGCATTTACGCTTCCAGTGGAAGCAAACTGGTTAAAAAAGATAACGCCTTCATCAATGAAAACAAGGTGGCTAATGTAGATTCCACCTTCTTCGATGTATTTACCTTTCCGGCCATCGAAGGGAATACAAAGACCGCGCTGGACGGACCCAATACGGTTGTCATCACGGAATCAACGGCAAAAAAATATTTTGGCAACACCCATGTTTTGGGCAAAACCATCGAGACCAACGATAACAACCGGACACTGTATAAAATAACGGCCGTAATAAAG
This sequence comes from Puia sp., assembly GCA_035648455.1. Taxonomy (GTDB): domain Bacteria; phylum Bacteroidota; class Bacteroidia; order Chitinophagales; family Chitinophagaceae; genus Puia. The sequence goes on from DASRLM010000535.1 coordinate 3,158, forward strand.
GATATGCCGCACAATTCACATTTCCATTTTGATTTTCTCTTCTCCATGAAAAATGTGAATTATGTCTGGGGTCAGTTAACCAGTCATAATTTCCATACCTATCTTTTGCTGAAAAAGGGAACTGACTACAAGGCATTCGATAAAAATCTGGATCAGTATCTTGATAAATATGTATTGCCCTATGCCAAACAATTCATGCAGATCAACAGCATGGATGAGTTTAGAAAAGCCGGCAATAATTTGGAGTATTCGCTGATGCCACTGCTCAGGATACATTTATACTCCGGCCGGTCATACGAATTAAGCCCCGGCGGGAATATACAATATGTGTATATTTTCTCAGCCGTGGCCTTATTTATCCTGCTGATTGCCTGTATTAATTTTATGAATCTGACCACCGCCCGCTCTGCCAACAGGGCGAGGGAAGTGGGTATAAGAAAGGTTTTAGGCACCGGCAGGAGTAGTCTGGTCGCCCAGTTTCTTTCAGAATCCATGTTAATGGCCCTACTGTCTCTGTTGCTCGGCATTTTTATAACTTATTTTGTTTTACCGCTGTTCAATGATGTGGCTGCAAAGTCCATGCAGATAACCAGCTTATTCACGCCGCTCATTTTGCCGCTGCTTATTGCGTTGCCTTTTGTTGTGGGATTGCTGGCCGGAAGTTATCCCGCTTTTTTTCTTTCTGCCTTCAGACCCATTGAAGTTTTAAAAGGCAAACTGAAATTGGGAAGTAAAAGCGGAAGTTTAAGGAGTATCCTGGTGGTGTTTCAGTTCGCTACTTCCATTTTGCTGGTCATCAGTACGGTGGTTATTTACAGGCAACTGGGTTATATCCAGTCCAGAGACCTTGGATTTAACAAAGCGCAGGTATTGATCATTAATGATGCCTATGCTTTAAAGGATAATGCGGACGCTTTTAAAAATAACGTACTGCAAAAGGCCGGAGTTGTAAGCGGTACCCTAAGCAGTTTTCTGCCGGTGAGTAATTCTTCCCGTTCAGACAATACTTACTCGAAGGAATCTGTAATGGATTTCAAAAACAGTGTGGAAATGCAGGCCTGGGGGGTAGACTACGATTACCTGGGCACCATGGGTATGAAAATGGTCAGGGGGAGGAATTTTTCCAAAGCATTCGGAGATGATTCAAGCGCTGTGATCATTAATGAAACAACTGAAAAATTATTGGGATACAAGGATCCGATAGGCGAAAAAATCTATCAGGCAAATAATGACAACAAACCTTCGGCTTACCATATCATCGGCGTCGTCAAAAATTTTAATTATGAAACCCTGCGGCAGGGTATAGGCCCTTTAAGTCTCTTTCTGAAAAAAAGTACAGGGCTCATTTCATTCCGGGTAAATCCGTCGAATATCAAAGGTCTGTTGAATCAGATAGAAGGCGAATGGAAGGTTCAGGCTCCGGGCATGCCATTCAGTTATCGTTTTCTGGATGAATCATTTGACGAGATGTACCAGGTGGAGCAACGGGTCGGAAAAATTGCGCTAATCTTTTCTGTACTGGCCATAGTCATTGCCTGTTTGGGTTTATTTGGCCTGGCTACTTTTATCGCTGAGCAAAGAACAAAAGAAATCGGCATCCGGAAAGTATTGGGGTGCACCGTTCAGGGCATTATCCAATTGCTTTCCATAGATTTCATGAAACTGGTTGCCATCGCTTTTGTTATTGCCGCACCGGTAGGCTGGTGGGCAATGAATAAATGGTTGAATGATTTCGCCTATCGCACACCAATAGCATGGTGGATATTTGTTCTGGCGGGATTGCTCGCGCTGTTCATTGCCTTAACCACCGTAAGCTTTCAGGCCATCCGTGCCGCTGTTTCCAATCCGGTTAAGAGTCTGCGAACAGAATAAAACACGGAGGGTGGTTATACGCTGTGGATTTCGGCTTTCCCTGCAACAATGGTTTCGGGATAGGCCGTTAATGCGGCATCCAGGCAGTCCATGGCTTTGTGTATGGCTTCTGTATTCAATACATAAGCCAGGCGCACTTCATTTTTTCCCAGGCCTTCCGTTCCGTAGAAACCGGCACCGGGGGCCAGCATCAGGGTCTGCCCCCTGAATTGGAAAGATTCCAGGAGCCACTGCGAAAAGATTTCCGTATCCGGAACGGGTAAGCTGGCGATGGCATAGAATGCACCTCCGGGGCAGGGACAATAGACGCCTTCCATTTGGTTCAGTCTTTCCACCAGCGCATTCCTCCTTTTACGGTATTCTTCCTTTGTGGTATTAAAATAGTCATCCGGAAGATCCACGGCGGCTTCACCGAGGATCTGGGAGAAGGACGGGGGACTTAGCCTTGCCTGCGCAAATTTCATCACGGAGTCCAATACCTGCTGGTTGCGGGAGATCAGCGCTCCGATTCTTCCTCCGCAGGCGCTGTACCTTTTGGAAATGGTGTCTATCAGAATTACATTTTCTTCCAGGCCCTCCAGTTGCATCGCGCTGACATGTTCACCCTCATAACAGAATTCCCGGTAGGCCTCGTCGGAAAAAAGATAGAGGTCATGTTTTTTAACGATCTCTTTTAGCGTGGCCAGTTCTTCACGACTGTATAAATAACCCGTCGGATTATTGGGATTACAGATCATGATCGCCCGGGTTTTATGGGTGATCGCCTTTTCGAAATCGGCAGCCGCGGGCAGGGCAAATCCGTTTTCTATATAAGCGGTTACCGGAATCACTTTCACGCCGGCTTCCATGGCGAAACCATTGTAGTTGGCATAAAAAGGCTCGGGAATGATCACCTCATCGCCGGCATCCAGGCAACTTAAGAATCCAAAGAGTATGGCTTCCGATCCACCGGTGGTAACAATGATCTGCTGGTAATTGATGTTGATCCCTTTCTTCGCATAGTATGTGACCAGCTTCTTCCGGTAACTCTCATTACCGGCACTGTGACTGTATTCCAATACTTTAAAAGTAGAATGCCGGACAGCCTCCAGTATTGACGGGGGGGTTTCGATATCGGGCTGGCCGATGTTCAGGTGATAAACCTGAACGCCCCTGCTTTTGGCAGCTTCTGCAAAAGGTACCAGTTTCCGGATGGGCGAAGCCGGCATATCCTGTCCGCGCTGGGAGATGAAAGGCATGGTGATCTCTTTAAAAAAACAAAGATAAGCAGAAGCTCAGGGCATACCGGTTACCGGCAACAAAATAAAAGGCCGTTGGGCGTTGCTGACCATCTGTTTTCGCGGGCTCCCTTTCTTCACTGACTTTGAAAATAGGGAATTGAAAACTTTTTGTGATCGTCAGCAAACGTTCAACGGCCGGTTGACTATTGCAATAAGGTTAAGATTTTGCTTTTGCTTCAGAAGCTTCGGGTTTAACTACTTCCCCTATAATTTTCAATTGTAAGGGAACATCAATGCCGGCCACTTTAATGGTTATGGACTTATTAAACGGGCCGGGAGATGCCGCGTTGAATCCGGCGGTAATTTTATTATCCTTGCCCTTGGGTATAGCGCCTTCTGGTTTTACGGGCGTTGTGCAACCACAGGATGGCGTAGCGGACTCAATCACCACAGGCGCCTCGCTGATGTTGGTGAACATAAAGTCGTAGGTTACAGGAACATTCTGTTTTATCTTACCAAAGTCGTGGCTCATTTCCTTGAACCTGATCACGTCTTCCGCTTTTTTCTGCTGCGCAAATAAAGACATGGATAATATCACGGCACCGCATAACAGGAAGGCTTTTCTCATATTTTATTGATTTGTTTGTTTTAAAAACTGAACAGAAGCATTTTCGGGTGCGGAGGTGGGGGGCAATTTATACACTTCGCCGGTTATGGTTAACGCTTTAGTGTGTCCATTGTTATAAAAAATGGTGACTGTTTTATTGAAATGGCCTTCTGCATAGGCATTGTACCCCACTTTTATGGGAGCTGTAGCGCCCGGTGCTATAGGCTCCCGGCCCCATTCCGGCGTGGTGCATCCGCAGGATGCCTGCACATTTTCCAGCAGCAGGGGTTCATTCCCGGTATTGACGATTTCGAACGTGTGCGTTACCGGCCTTCCCTGAGGAATTTTGCCAAATTGATGGGAAGTCTCTTTTAAAAGGAGAATATCTTCTTTTGGATTCTGGTCAGTAGATTTGGGGATGAAAGCTGCGGGTTGGGCCTGGGTGATTCCCATGATGAACAAGCCGCAAATTATCAACAAAGCGCTCTTTTTCATAGTTTATAGAGAAATCTGTCCTAAAATTACATAGTAAACGCCACCTTTGCCAATAAATTTTAGGGCGTTAATTTTTTTAACCTGGCCTTAGGCTATCAGGTTTTTAAACAGGTCAAATATGGAAAATCTGATCGCCAGCGAACCAATTGTAACAGAAAATCTTTCCTTCGAACACTTCCGTAAAGAAGTAATGAATGATTACCGACTGGTTTGTGAGAGCCGTGAGGCCAGCCTGATGGGACGCCGGGAAGTGCTTACCGGAAAGGCCAAGTTTGGCATTTTTGGCGATGGCAAGGAAGTGCCCCAGGTGGCGGCGGCCAAATTTTTCAGGCCGGGGGATTTTTATGCCGGTTATTACCGGGATCAGACCCTCGGATTCGCGTTGGGTACCTCCACCATTGAAGAATTCTTTTCCCAGCTGTATGCCGATCCGGATATTCACAATGACCCTCACAGCGGCGGCCGGAATATGAATGCCCATTTTGCTTCCCCGCTGGTTGATGAAAACGGAGAGTACCTGGACTTGGTGAACCGGAAGAATTTTACAGCGGGACTGGCTCCTACGGCGGCGCATATTCCCCGGGCCCTGGGCCTGGCCTATGCCTCCAGGATATTCCGGGAAGTGAAAGAGCTGAAGGACCTGAAAAACCTTTCCGTCAACGGCAATGAAGTTTGTTTCTGCACCATCGGCGACGCTTCCACCAGCGAAGGCCATTTCTGGGAAATCGTTAATGCGGCGGGTGTGCTCCAGATTCCGCTGGCTATTTTTGTGTGGGACGACGGATTCGGCATTTCGGTGCCGGTGAAATACCAAACCACCAAAGGTTCCATTTCGGAGGTCATGAAAGGGTTCCAGAAAAAAGAAGACAGCAACGGCATCGATATCTATAAGGTAAAAGCCTGGGACTATGCGGGTATGTGTGAAACCTTTGAATCCGCCATCCATAAAATCAGGGTCACCCATACGCCGGCGCTTTTTCATGTTGAGGAAGCGACCCAGCCGCAGGGTCATTCCACTTCGGGTAGTCATGAGCGTTATAAAGCGCCGGAAAGGCTGGAATGGGAGAGAACCTGGGATGCCATGAAAAAAATGAAAGAGTGGATCCTGGAAAATGCGCTTGCCAGCCCGGAAGAAATCGAAGAAATCCATGTAAGGGCCAAGGAAACCGTGCGTAACAGCAAGGCTGCTGCGTGGGAAAAATGCATGTCACCGATCCGCCGCCAGGTGAGTGTATCCCTGACGCTGATCCGGGACCTGATGCCGGCGCTGACCGGCAAAAGTGTGCAGATGGAAAAGATCATCCGGGAACTGGCTGCCCACCGTGAGCCGAACCGGCGGGACGTGATCAAGGGGATCCACCAGGCGTTGATGCTGGCAGGGAAACATCCGGAAGCAAAAGCGCTGCGGGATTATTATGATGAACTGAATGAGGAGAATTCGGCTTTTTATAATACCCATTTATACCATGAGGGGAAACGTAAAATAGAAAATATACAGGCTGTCGGGGTGCAATACGCGCAGGATGCCCCTTTGCTGAACGGGTATGAGATCCTCAATAAATACTTTGATGACCTGTTTGAACACAATCAGA
>DASRLM010000536.1:0-5493 GCA_035648455.1 Puia sp.
ATTCTACCGGCAGTTCAATTTTTCCCAGGATGCGGGGACCTTCAATTTTTTCCGCGCGGATATTTTCTATGGTGGCTGTCTCTTCTGCTTTTTCAGTTTCGGTTTGAGCAACGGGCTCTTCAGCAGGGATTGTCTCTTCCACCACCGGTTCTTCTTTGGGAGCCGTTGTTTCTGTTGCTTTTTTCCTGGTTGTTTTCTTGGGCCTGGTGGAAGAATCAATGGTGGAAAGGTCAATCTTGTCTATTATTTTCGGCCCCTCGATATCCGGGATCTCTATTTTTGTGATCTCCGGTTCTTTTTTGGGCTCTTCCGCTTTTGGCTTTTTGGGTTCTTCGGCCTTCACCAGCTTCGGTTCTTCCACTACCGGCACAAGGAGTTCTTCTTTCGCGACCGTCTTTTTCGGATCTTTCCGGAAGAGCACGGCTTCATCCTCTTTCTTCCTTTTAGCTTCCACACTGCCCTTGGGAAGATCAATCTGATTGCTCTTGATCTTGGCCACTTTATCTCCCTGAAACTCCTGCTGTAGGGAACGGTACATATCCTCCGAAAGCTTGGCGGTCGGTTTCAGGTCGTCTTTACTAAATCCTTTGCCGGCCAGAAAATCAATCAGCGTATCCCTGCCGATGTTGAATTCCTTAGCGGCTGCCATTAACCTGGGTGTTGTCGTTTCTGCCATATTAAATTAATCCATGAACAGCCGGTCCGTTCATGGACCGTGATCATGCGGTGATGAATATTTTATAACGAAAACCCATAATCATATAGCCATGATGTACAGGTTATTCTTTTTCGAATTCTTCTTTCAGTACCCGGCGCACTTCTTCAATGGTTTCTTTTTCCAGATCCGTTCTGCGTTCCAGTTCCTCCACGGTCAGATCCAGCACACTGTGCGCCGTATCACAGCCAATGCGTTTCAGTTCATCTATGACCCAGGTTTCAATCTCATCGCTGAATTCATCCAGATCGATATCGAATTCCGTGGTTTCCCCTTCATTATCGCGGAACACATCTATGGAATACCCGGTAAGTTCCTGGGCCAGTTTAATGTTCACGCCTTTTCTTCCGATGGCCAGAGAAACCTGGTCGGGTTTTAAATAGACATTTACATGCAGCTTTTCGCTGTCTATGTCCATACTGGTTATTTTAGAAGGCGTGAGTGAACGCTGAAGCAGCAGCTGGATGTTGTTGGTCCAGTTGATCACATCAATGTTCTCATTCTTCAATTCCCGTACAATGCCATGGATACGGCTTCCTTTCATGCCCACACAGGCGCCTACCGGGTCGATCCGGTCATCGTAGGATTCCACCGCCACTTTGGCCCTTTCACCCGGTTCACGAACGATTTTTTTAATCACGATCAGTCCGTCGAAAATTTCCGGCACTTCTATTTCGAGCAGTTTGGACAGGAAAGAGGGACTGGTTCTGGAAAGAATGATCACCGGTGAATTGTTCTTCATATCCACTTTCTTCACTACCGAACGGATGCTCTCTCCCTTTTTAAAATAATCCTGGGGTATCTGTTCTGATTTTGGAAGAATGAGTTCATTGCCTTCCTCATCCAGCAGGAGGATCTCTTTCTTCCAAACCTGGTATACTTCGGCGCTGATGATCTCTCCGATTCTTTCCCCGTATTTCTTTACCAGTACATTCTTTTTCAGGTCCCCGATACGGCTGGCCAGGGTTTGTTTGGCAGCCAGGATGGCCCGCCGGCCAAAGTCAAGGATTTCAATTTCTTCATACAGATCCTCTCCCACTTCATAATCCGGCCCTATCTTAACAGCCTCATTATAAGCGATCTGGGCAAGGGGATCTTCCACCGTGCCATTCTCTACGATCGTCCGCCTGCGCATGATTTCCAGGTCACCCTTTTCGGCATTCACAATTACGTCAAAATTTTCATCACTGCCGTATTTTTTACGGAGCAGGGTTTTGAAAACGTCTTCCACCACCTTCATCATGGTGGGCCGGTCAATGTTTTCGGACTCCTTGAAATCCTGGAAAGCTTCGATCAGATTGATACTTGCCATAACGGATCTTTTTATATCCAGTTAAAAAACCACCTGGACTTTTGTTGATTTTATATTGTTGAATAAATAAGTATGATAACTCAGTTCCTGTTTTTTAGAGACGGCCTTTCCGGGAGAAACTTTACCGGAGGACTCCTCCAGCACAATGCCTTCTTCATTCACTTCTTTTAATTTCCCTTCTTTCCGGCTGCCATCCAGCAGCATGATTTCAACCGGGCGGCCCGTATTTTTTTTGTACTGCCGGAACGATTTGAGCGGCTCATCCAGACCGGCGGAAGAAACTTCCAGCGAAAAATCACCTTCCGGAAATAGCCCGGTTTCTTCTATTTTCTTATACAGGGCCCGGTTTATCTGAACACATTTTTCGATGGTAATTCCCTGATCGCCATCTAAAAAAATTTTCACATTGTGGATGGGTTTTACCCGGATATCCACCAGAAAATATGCGGGATCAGCGGCCAGTATGTCCGTTACCATGGATTTAACCGTCTCTGCCAGCGTTTCATTATGCATACGAAATAAAGAAGGGAACGATTGCGTTCCCTTCCTGTTGTTTCACTTTTCCGGATGCAAATTTAACGGATTTAATCTGTTCTTTCCAAAAATGCTGTTTTAATTTGCAGTTGTCTTTTTAACAGGCTTTTTGGCTCTTCTGTCTTAATTTTGATCCTTTATGAATGTATTTTTTTTAGCCATTCTTTTTTATCTCCTCTACCGTCTGTTTACCGGGTTCCTGATCCCTGTTTTCCGGACCACCCGTCATGTGCGTCAGCAGTTCAATCAGAAGAATGGTCAGACGGGCGGACAGGCACCGCAAAGTCCGGGCGCCACTCCCCCGGATCATTCCGGCAAAACAACCCGCGACACCTCCCGTCCCAACACGTCAAAGGTCGGAGAGTATATTGATTTTGAAGAAGTTAAGTAATATTTGATGACCATATCCGAACCCCCGGATTTCCCACGTTCATATCACCAGCGGATATCATTTATGGTCATGGCCGGCGGCAGATAAAGGCCTTGTAATCCGGTTTTAACCGCTCCTTCAATATTGATCAGGGCATCGTCTACAAAAAGCGTTTCCGCAGCAATTAACCCATTTTCCCGAATGATGATTTCAAACCCGGTTTTATCGGGTTTCCGGTGGCCGAGTGTATGGGAATAATACGCTTTTTCGAAATGGTCGTTTAAATCACCATCCGAAAAAGATTCCCGGTAAATTTCCATGAACCGCTTGTGGTGAATGGCGTTGGTGTTGCTGTACAAAAAAGTCCTGTATTTTTTCCTGATCTGGTCCAGGAGGACAATTCTTTCCGGCGGAAAACGCAACAGCAATGCATTCCATGCGTCAATGACCACGTCGTCGGAAACATCCAGCCGCACTTCCTCTTTTATTTTTTGCACAAAGTCCGCGTCACTGATCTTTCCCGCTTCATGCTCCTTAAAATAAGAAGCCGCAAATCCATGTCCGAAATAATCACTGATGTTTTTAACCCCCATCTCCGTAAACGCCCGCTGGGTCTGCCTTACGTCGATGTCCATGATGACGCCGCCGAGATCGAAGATGATGTTTTTGATTGTGTTCATTCCTTTATTTTGGTTGACGGTTGGCAGTTGACGGTTGACCGATATCATGTGCGGATTCGCACCTGAAGACCGTCAACCGTCAACAAATTTATGGAACGAGATCCAGATCAGCCTCCAGCACATCCCTCGAATTCCCCCCTGCAAAAACCTTAAAGTCTCCGGGCTCGTATACCCAGTGCAGCTGGCTGTTGACGAACTTCAGGTCGTCGGTTTTTAAGCTAAAAACAACCTCCTTTTGCTCCCCTTTCTTCAGCCATACTTTCTGAAATTTCTTCAATTCCTTTACCGGCTGGGTAACGCTCGCGACCATATCCCGGATGTATAACTGCACTGTTTCCTCCCCGTCGTAATTTCCGGTATTGCTCACCGTTAGTTTAACCAGAACGGGTTGACTGGGGGAAATGCCGGGGTGGTTCAGGGTCAGTCCGCTATAGGCAAAATGCGTATAGCTCAATCCGTATCCGAAGGGGTAAAGGGGATCGTTGGGGATATCCAGGAAATCGGATTTGAATTTGGGACTGCCCTTTCCATCATAAGGACGACCGGTATTTTTTGCATTGTAATAAACAGGGATCTGTCCGACACTCACCGGAAAGGACATGGATAATTTACCGGAAGGATTATAATCGCCAAACAATACATCGGCAATGGCATTGCCGGCTTCCGTTCCGCCGAACCAGGCGTCCAGTATGGCATTCAGGTGCTGATTTTCCCATTCAAGCGTCAGCGGCCTTCCGTTGAATAGTACCAGCACAACAGGCTTTCCAGTGTTTACAAGCGCTTTCAGCAGGATCTCCTGACTTTCAGGTATGGAGATGTCTGCGCGGCTGGACGATTCCCCGGTCATGTCCGCCGCTTCGCCCAGGACGGCCACCACCACATCGGATTTTTCGGCCGTCTCCACCGCCTCCTTCAGCATGTTTTCGGTTGTGCGGGTTTCGGGTTCGATCTCAGGGCCAAATACATTCGTATGGGCAACGAGGGTGCTGTCGTCAGAGATATTTGCTCCCTTGGCATACAGTATTTGAACGTTTGTGCCCGCCACGTTTTGAATTCCTTCCAGCACGGAAACCGATTTTGAAGGATCTCCTGCCACACTCCAGGTACCCAGCATGTTGCGGTGGTTGCTGGCCAGCGGACCAATCAGAGCAATCGTTCCGGATTTTTTTAATGGCAGGATCTGGTCCTGGTTCTTCAGTAATACAAAAGTATGGGTTGCTGTTTCGCGGGCAGATTTACGATTGGCTTCGGAAAAAATTTCGGAGGATGCGCGCTGCGGGTTCATCCGGCGATAGGGATCGGAGAAAAGCCCCAGCTTATATTTTGCCTCCAATACCCTGCGGCAGGCCTGGTCGATTTGTTTTTGCGTTACCCTGCCTGACTGAAGCGATTGTTTTAATGTAGTCAGATATCCTTCACTCACCATATCCATGTCCAGCCCGGCATTCATCGCCAGGGCTGAAACCGTTTTCAGGTCGCCCATGCCGTGGGCGGTCATTTCACTCAGCGAAGTATAATCGGAAACCACCAGGCCCCTAAATTTCCATTTGTTGCGGAGCAGGTCCGTCAGCAGCCATTTATTGCCGGTTGCGGGAATGCCGTCTATCTCATTGAAAGAACTCATCACACTGCCTACACCGGCATCCACAGCGGCTTTATAGGGCGGTAGATAATACTGATACATTTTAATACGGCTCATGTCCACCGTGTTGTATTCCCTGCCGGCCTCGGCGGCCCCATATAATGCGAAATGTTTTACACAGGCCATCACGGCGTCGTTTTGTGTCAGGTCCTTTCCCTGGTACCCGCGCACCATGGCTGCGGCAATCGCGGATCCGAGATACGGGTCCTCCCCGGATCCTTCTGAAACCCTTCCCCAGCG
>DASRLM010000537.1:0-10098 GCA_035648455.1 Puia sp.
CGGGGGACTCTATAATCAGGACATCAAACCTTTAGAATTTCTGGAAAAGGTGAATTTGAAAGAGAAGGCCAGGGCCAAGTATAAAGAACTGAGCGGTGGCCAAAAACAACGATTTTCCATTGCCACCACGCTGATCAATAAACCCAGCATCATTTTCCTGGATGAACCAACTACCGGTCTTGACCCGCAGGCAAGAAGAAATCTCTGGGACCTGATCCTGGAGATCCGGTCTTCCGGCACCACCGTAATCATAACCACCCATTATATGGATGAAGCGGAGGTCTTATGCGATCGTGTGGCCATCATCGATTCGGGGAAGATCATTGCCATGGATACTCCCGATCAGCTGATCGATAAACTGGTAGCAACCGGTTTTGAAAGACCGCGTGAAGTGAAAAAGGCCAACCTCGAAGATGTTTTTATTCATCTTACCGGAAAAGAATGGAGAGAGGATAATTGACAATGGACATTATGAAAGACCTCCGCTGGAAAAAGATATCATCCGAATATTTGCTGCACGATACCTGGGGAACGGTAAGAAAGGATGTTTGTGAAACCCGTGAAGGGAAGATCATTGACCCTTATTATGTATATGAATTTCCGACCTGGGTAACCGCTGTTGCAGTTACAACCGATCATAAGATCATTGTGGAAAGGCAATACCGCTATGCCCTGGATACAGTGAATTTTGAGATCCCCGGCGGTTGTGTGGATGATACGGATGCCTCGCTGGAAGCGGCCATGGCCCGCGAGTTGATGGAAGAAACGGGATACCGTTTCGATCATTTCGAATACCTTGGTAAAACATCGGCCAATCCATCCACCAACAACAACTGGATGCATATGTTCCTGGCTACCGGCGGACGATATGAACGGGAACAGCAGTTGGATCACAATGAAGAGATCGAGGTTTATCTTTTTTCCGTGGATGAAGTAGAAAAAATGCTGGCTGAAAATCAGATCATTCAGAGCATGCATGTCACCGCCCTGTATTACGGACTTTCTAAAATGAAATCTCTTTGATATTTACTTCGCCCGCAAGGAAAACACTGCCGCAGACCAGGATCAGGTCCTTCGGACGGGCATGATCCACCGCTGCCTGCAAAGCCTGCCGTACATCCGGAAATGTTTTTCCTTTCAGACCGATGATTTCTGCCTTGGCCGCCAGTTCCGATTCCGGAAGAGCCCGGGGGATTTGTGCCCGGGTAAAATAATAACTGGCCTGCCTGGGTAAGTGCCGTAGAATATTTTCTATCGCTTTGTCCCTGACCATACCCACTACCAGGTGCAGGCTTTCGTGGGAAGTCAGTTCGATCTGCTTGGCAATTTCTTTCATGCCCTCTTCATTGTGACCAACATCAAGCACCAGCAGTGGTTCGTCGTGCAGGATATCCCAGCGTCCGTGAAGCCCCGTGGTTTTTTTTACATTCTGTAAACCGGCATGCATGGCGGTTTCAGGAATGTGGAAACCGCGCTGGTTTAATATGGAAACGGCCTCCGCTACGGTTACCAGGTTTTTGGTCTGGTAGATACCGGGAAGATCCAGACTGTAGTTCCTTTTTTCGTTGGAATGTTTGTCGGTGAGTTCTATTTCCAGCAGGTGCCTTTTGAACTTCCAGTCTTCTACAAATCTTTTTTTACTGGCGAAACTGATGGGCGACTGATTTAGTTCCGCCGTCCGGATAAAAACTTCTTTTACTTCCGCCTGTTCTTCGCCGATCACCACCGGTATACCGGGTTTGATGATGCCTGCTTTCTCATAGGCAATTTTCTGCAGGGTATTTCCCAGCAGATCCATATGATCGTAACTGATATTGGTGATCACGGACAATTCGGGGAGAATGATGTTTGTGCTGTCCAGGCGCCCTCCGAGGCCCACTTCGATGACCGCTATATCCACTTCCTGTTCCACAAACCAGTCGAAGGCCATGGCCACGGTAATCTCAAAAAAAGAAGGCTGGATGGATTGTATGGATGGCATCAGTTTCCCGGTAAACGCGGTTACAAAAGATTCTGGGATCATTTGTCCGTTCACGCGGATGCGTTCCCTGAAATCATACAGGTGGGGTGAAGTATACAGTCCCGTTTTATAACCGGCGCGCTGAAGGATGGCGGCCAGCATGTGGCTGGTGGATCCTTTGCCATTGGTTCCGGCAATATGCACCGACCTGAATTTTTTTTCCGGATTCTGCAGCAGTTGGCTGATGGCAAGGATATTGGTCAGATCGCTCTTATAGGCTTTGACCCCGATCCTGCTGAACATGGGCAGCTGATTGAAAAGAAAGTAGATCGTTTGGGAATAATCCATTTTAGCTCCGGAATGGGAGATCAGTTATTGTTCTTGAAATCACCCCTTTTCCAGGCCTGGATAAAATCCGCCCAGGCAAGTGGATTCAATATATTCATGGGTGGGCTTTGACCCTGGTAGTAATATTTCGTTGCGCTCTGTTTCAGGTAAAGGTTTGCGGCTTCGCGGGCATCGGCAGGAAGGCCCCTGGCCAGCACCTTTCGTTTAACTGCATCGTTATTCTGCCTGGCAATTTCAATCTCATCATCGGGAACCCGGGTATTTACAAAATCCCTTTCAAATTGCTCCCGGGTGGGCCTGGGTTTAATTATCGTTGCCGGCAGGTATAAGGTATCCGTAACCATCAGCTGGATGATGCTCCATTGGTTTCCTTCCAGGTTTTTAGGTACCTGGACGAGTTTGGGTTTATAGCCGATGCTGCTGAATTCAATGTCATCGCCTTTCATCACCACAATGGAAAAGACACCCTGATCGTTCGAAAAGGTTCCCCGGTGCTGTCCCTTGACCACGATGCTCACGGACGGAATGCCCTGGAGGCTATCGGCCGTCATTACCACGCCATAAAACTGAACCACGGAATCCTTCAATTTGTCAAATTGCGCATGCAGGGTGCAGGGCGCGGACAGGATGATGAGGTATAGCAGATATTTCTTCAAAATGGAGTCAAAAATAAAGTTTATAAACCGTAAATCGTAAACAAATTAAGGCGGCTATCTATTAATTTTGCAGCCTGTTTCATCTTTTTAACAAATAATTGAGCATGTCAGTTGAAAATATTCTGGAAGCTTTAAGTACGGTGCAGGAACCTGACCTGGGTAAGGATTTGGTCACCCTGAATATGGTCAGCGATTTATGGAGCGAAGGCAATCAGGTTTCATTTACGGTCACGCTCACCACACCGGCCTGCCCCCTGAAGGACCGGATTAAAAATGACTGTATCCGGGCGATACATGCCACGAATCCGGAGGCCATCATTCAGGTGAATTTCACTTCCCGCATCAATACCAACAGAGAAGATACCGCGGCCATTCTTCCGAATGTAAAAAATATTATTGCGGTGGTCAGCGGAAAGGGTGGCGTAGGAAAAAGCACGGTGGCCTCCAATTTTGCACTTTCCCTGGCGGCCGACGGAGCCAGGGTTGGATTGATGGACGCTGATATTTACGGACCCAGTATGCCCATCATGTTCGGGCTAAGGGGTCAGCGCCCCATTATGAAAAATGTAAACGGCAAGGGCATGATCCTGCCGCTGGAAAAATACGGCATCCGTATCATGAGCATCGGATTACTGATCGATGAAAAAGATGCCGTTGTCTGGCGCGGACCCATGGTGAGCAGTGCGATCAAACAATTTGTTTCCGAGGTATTCTGGGATGAACTGGATTACCTGGTGGTGGATATGCCGCCAGGTACCGGAGATATCCACCTTACCCTGATGCAGTCCGTGCCCGTAACGGGTGTGATTGTGGTGAGTACCCCCCAGGACGTGGCACTGGCAGACGCAAAAAAGGCCATAGCCATGTTTGCGCAGGCGCAGTTAAAAGCGCCCATCATCGGTCTCGTAGAGAATATGAGTTATTTTATACCGGAAGAATCACCACAGCATAAATATTATATTTTCGGCAGGGAAGGTGGAAAAAAACTGGCCGAAGAATATGATATTCCTTTTCTTGGACAGATCCCTTTGATCCAGCGCATCAGGGAAGGTGGCGATGAAGGAAAACCCGTTGTGCTGGGGAATGATGAAGCTGCCCGTAGGGCATTCAGTGAGTTTGCAGGGAATGCCGCCAGGAGTATTGCCATGATCAATGCCAACATCTCCCCGCAAAGAAGGGCCGAAGTGGTACAGGGTTAAATGGAAACCGGGACGGGCATTCTTATAAAAACATCATCACATATTTACGGGAAGGCGATGGCCAGGCGCAACAACCCGCAAAAATCATGGAAGAAAAAAAGAAAGAAGGGTAACTTTGCCGAAACGGATTTCATGAACCGGAAGCAGCTTGTCAGCCAGATCCTGCAAAAGAAAAATTATTTACTTGTCGGGCTGGATACAGATCCTTCCCTCGTGCCTGCTTTCCTGCATTCATTTGCCGATCCCGTTTTCGAATTCAACAAAAGGATTATTAACGCCACCCTGCCGTTTTGTGTTGGTTATAAGATCAACACGGCATTTTATGAGGCCAGGGGTTCCCGTGGATGGGAAACGCTCCAAAAAACCGTGGACTATATACCCGCATCCCATTTTAAAATTGCCGATGCCAAACGCGGGGATATCGGGAACACGTCCGCGCAATATGCCAAAGCTTTTTTCGAAACCCTGTTATTCGATGCGGTTACCGTGGCGCCGTATATGGGAGAAGACAGTGTTAAACCCTTTCTTGAACATCAGGATAAGTGGACCATCCTGCTGGCGCTCACCTCCAATGCCGGCGCCAGGGATTTCGAACTTCAGCCGCAGGGTGACCGCCCCTTATATGAACAAGTGCTGATCAGGGCCTCCCGGTGGGGCACAACCGAAAACCTGATGTTTGTGGTCGGCGCCACGCAGGCAGACTGGTTCAGCAGGATCAGGACATTGACCCCGGATCATTTTTACCTGGTCCCTGGTGTGGGCGCCCAGGGCGGCAGTTTAAAAAAGATTTCTGAATTGGGCCTCAATGCCGACGGGGGACTGCTCGTCAACGCGGGTCGCGCCATCATCTACGCCTCTGCGGGGGAAGATTTTGCGGAAAAGGCGGGAGAAGTGGCCTCGGAATATGCCCTGGAAATGGCTGGATACCTGGCCGGGGCCGGGTTGTAAGACAAAAGCATCCGCCGGTTGCAGAATGCTTTTGCTATAGCGAAACAGGTATCAAAGATTTACATCGCCTGCATCATCGTCCTTATCCTCCTTCTTGTCTTTGTTCTTGTGTTTTTGTTTGTTCCCCTTCTTGTTGTCGTTGTCCATGGAGTCATGATCGTTATCCGGTGCATCTCCTGCACCCGCCAGCCGGATGTTTCCAAAACTGCTTTTGATCCTGATCCGTGCATTTCCGTTTCCTGAACCGCCGGAGTAGTCCTTGTCAAATTTAGGCCCCATATTATCGTCTTCTTTTTCTTCGGACACCTGGATCCGGGAACTGTTTTCAAAACTTCCGAAATTGGTATGCACCCTGATATCGGGAGACAGATTATCGGGCACATTCAGCCTCAGGTTGGAATAGGATTCGAAGATATTGAGGTCTTTAATATTGTTATCAATGCTGAGCTCCACGTTGTTGCTGAACTCCACGTGTACCTTGGCGGTTCCACTGATGTTCCTGATGAGGGAGCTGCTGTTGAATTTAAAAGTGACGTCGGGATTGGTCACGGGACCGATATCCGCTTTTCCAAACTCAACATGCAACACTTTAGCATCGGAAAGTTTACCCGTGCTGAGCTCGCCGAATTTGCTGGTCAGGCTCACCGGTCCGTTAAAATCGCCGATATTGATCTTTCCGAAACTGTTCTCTATGCTTAGCGGATTTCCCGAAGGCATGGTGATTTTATAGTCCACGAAGAACCCGCGCTGGTCGCCGCCATCCCTGTCCTTTTTGCCTTTGCCCATATTGCCGACTTCGGTTTTAAAATAAATATCATTTCCTCCTTTTCTGTCGATAACATTGATCTCATCCAGCATGCGCTGGGCTTTTTCGTCTGTGGGGGCATTTACTCTGATCACGACACTCACCTGTATCTCGTTTTTATCCCAGGTACTCACCAGCACATCCCCGAAAGAATTTTCAATGGATAATTTATCACTGGCGCCAACGGTATACGATTTACTGATGTTTTTTCTTTTCTCCACGTTGTTGCCGTCGGACGCGGTGCTGAAAAACGGGGTCACCAGGAAAGCCAGGATGGTAAAGAGTTTAAACGGATCTATATGCTTTTTCATATGCTGCTTTTTTGGAATGCTTGATTTGTTTGATAATGTGTAATTGCTTATTCAGTAATCCGATCTGAAGCTGCAGGTTTGAAATCATGGCTTCAATCAACTGCTCCTGGTTCGGATTTTCAGGAAGCTGTGTTTTCAGTGCCTGGTAAACGCTGTCCAGTCTGTTTACATCACCTGAAAACTTTTTATACAACAGCGGTTCATCTTTTTGCAAGGCCTTCAGTTCATTATGTTTGATCTCAACGAGCCTGGCATAATGATACATCTCTTCTTTATAATCTGCTTCTTCGAGATCAACAGATCCGGCCGGTTTCACCGTAGCGGGTTTCTTTGAACCGTCCGTGGATGTCTGTTCCAGGAAGGAAAGATTACGCGCGGGGGAATCGGCCGGTACTGTTCTTGAAGGTTGTTCCTTAATTATGGGACCACGGGGCTGCACATTTCTGGTAACCGGTTGTTCGGCCGTTGTTTTATGGAGTGCATAATAAAGCCATCCGCTTACACAAAGCAACACCCCTGCTGCAGCAGCGGAAAGCCAGCGTTTCAGGGGCAGGGAACGAATGGGCGTTTCTTGCTTCGTTTCCTGCGGGCCGGCGGCGGATTGCAGGCGGTCACGGATCTTCTCCCACAATTCAGGAGCGGGCGATTGATCGTCGAACGCATCCCGGTTTTCCTGTACAAATTTTTCTAAGCGGCTGCTCATGAATAGCCTCCTTGTTTTATAGATTGTAATAATTTTTGTTTGGCACGCATATATTGTGTTCTCACGGTTACAGGCGACACCTGCAGGATCTCCGCAATCTCCTCCTGGTCGTATCCTTCAAATAAATGAAGGGTCAGCACCGTCCGGTACCCGTTGGGTAATTCCTGTAGTGCTTTTTTTATTTCTTCCACTTTGAGCTGTATTTCATTTTCATCTGCCATTTCCGCTTCGGGAAAATGTGCCACCGTTGTTTTTTCCATATCAATGATGGTCATTTTCCTTTTTCTCAGGGCGTTGATGCTCTTGTTGATCACAATCCTTTTGAGCCAGGCGCCAAATGTGGATTTGTAGGCAAAACTCCCGATGGCGGCAAAAGCATCACAAAAAGATTCCTGCAATACGTCTTCGGCGTCCCCGCTGTTATTCATAATACGCAGACTCGTATTATACATCGCCCGGGAATATTTCTGATACAATTCACTATAACTGCGCGGATCGTCCATCCTGCAGCGCTCCACCAGCTCGTCCCTTTGTATCGGTGCCGTTAACTCCAACAAGTTTGGTTTTAGTTCTTTACATAAATACACAAAGAAAAGCAGGATGTTGCATACGCCCTCCTCTTGATGCGACCAGAATAGACAATCATTATCCCGGATGAGTATAAGTGACTATAAGTCAATATTATATAACTAATCAGCTACTTCCTGTCACGGATTAGGAGTTGATTTGCCCAATGCTTGCCGCCATTGTTTATTTTCGCATCCAACACGTTAACCATGGCTTCCAAAACAGATATCTTCCAAAGTCCCGATTATTTCCAGCTGGACGACCTGCTCACGGAAGAGCATAAACTGATCAGGGAATCCGTAAGGGCGTACGTGAAAAAAGAGATCAGCCCGATCATCGAGGACTATGCTCAGAGGGCTGAATTCCCACAGCATATCGTGCGGCAAATGGGTGAGCTGGGTTGTTTTGGCCCCACCATTCCGGAAATTTATGGCGGCGGCGGCCTCGACTACATCAGTTACGGACTGATGATGCAGGAGCTGGAGCGGGGAGATAGCGGGGTGCGGTCCACGGCTTCGGTACAGGGTTCACTGGTGATGTTTCCGATCCATGCTTACGGTACAGAGGAAATCAGACGGAAATTCCTGCCCAAACTGGCAACCGGAGAATGGCTTGGTTGTTTCGGTTTAACTGAACCCGACCATGGGTCTGACCCCAGCGGCATGCTCACCCATTTTACAGATTCGGGAGACCATATGGTGCTGAATGGAAGTAAAATGTGGATCAGCAATGCCCCTTTTGCACAGGTGGCGGTAGTATGGGCCAAGGATGAAGCGGGGGAGATCCGGGGACTGATTGTGGAACGCGGAATGGAGGGATTTTCAACACCCGCCACCCATGGCAAATGGAGCCTGCGGGCCTCCGCTACCGGGGAACTGGTGTTTGAT
This sequence comes from Puia sp., assembly GCA_035648455.1. Taxonomy (GTDB): domain Bacteria; phylum Bacteroidota; class Bacteroidia; order Chitinophagales; family Chitinophagaceae; genus Puia. The sequence continues at coordinate 8,385 of DASRLM010000537.1, forward strand.
CACGTAAAAATTCCAAAAGCGAATCTTTTTCCGGATATACGGGGATTGAAGGGTCCCCTGAGTTGCCTGACCAAGGCCCGATTTGGAATTGCCTGGGGTTCGGTTGGCGCGGCTATGGATTGTTATGATACGGCTCTCCGGTACAGCAAGGAAAGGATACAATTTGACCGGCCCATCGGGGGATTTCAGCTGCAGCAAAAAAAGCTGGCTGAAATGATCACCGAAATTACCAAAGCGCAGTTGATGAACTGGCGGTTGGGTGTGCTGATGAATGAGAACAGGGCAACGCCGGCGCAGGTATCCATGGCCAAACGCAACGGATGCGAAATTGCTGCGAACATTACCCGCGATGCGCGTCAGATCTTAGGCGGAATGGGCATTACAGGAGAATATCCGGTGATGCGCCACATGATGAATATGGAAAGCGTACTTACGTATGAGGGCACGCACGATGTTCACCTGCTGATTACCGGAATGGACGTGACAGGATTGAATGCTTTTAAATAATGTGAAAATGTGATAATGTGGAAATGTGTAAATTTCCTCATTATCACATTTTCACATTTATACATTACTCATGCGCATATTTCTAATCGGTTTCATGGGTTCGGGAAAAACATATTGGGGAACGAAGATTGCAGAATCCCTGCAGTTTTCATTTTATGATCTGGATGCGGTGATTGTGGAAGAAGAGGGGATGGCGATAGCAGAAATTTTCAAGAGCAGGGGCGAAGAATATTTCAGGTACCGGGAAAAAATGGTGCTGGAAGAACTCGTGGCCAAAACCGACAACTTTGTCCTTTCTACCGGCGGAGGAACACCCTGCTTTTTCAACAACATCAAATTCATGAAAGGTCATGGGAAAGTCATCTGGCTCAATACGTCCACCTCGATGCTTCAGCATCGGCTGATGAAGGAACGTTTAACAAGACCCTTGTTGCGGAACATATCGGAAGCGGAACTGCATAGTTATATCATCCGCAAACTGGGCGAGCGAAAAATGTATTATGAGCAGGCGGATGTAATCGTTAAGGAAGAAGAAATGTTGCTGGAACCTTTAATCAGTTTATTAAAATAATCTCCCACCATCATGAACAAACTTTTTTTAGTTTTTGCCGCAATATCCGGCTGTATAGCAGTGATCCTGGGTGCGCTGGTGACCCACCAGCTTCGTCAGCACATGCCGGAAAATGCAGTGGAAGTTTTTGAAACGGGTGTGCGGTATCAGTTTTATCATGTTTTTGCACTGCTCGCCGTGGGCATGCTCAGTGAGCGTTTTCCCGGGAAATGGATGAACCGTTCGGGAAGTTGTTTTATTGGCGGAACCCTGCTCTTCTCCGGGTCACTGTATATGATCTCTTCCCTGATGGCGGTGGGTACTTCTGTTCCGATGAGTCTGGGCATCCTGACGCCGGCAGGCGGAGCACTTTTTATTCTGGGCTGGATCTTTTTCAGTATCGCTGTACTCAAGGGACGTTCGTCCTGAGTTTCCTATCTTTGCCGCCATGGCTCAGCGTTCTAAATCGAAGAAAAACCAATCCTCCGGACCGGCCTCTCTGAAGCGTGAAAAGGATGCTAAACTCACCGTTTCCCAGGTGATCCGGGACGAGCGGACGCATAAAATCACCGGCGCGGTTTTTCTGTTGATCTCCATTTTCTTATTCATCGCCTTTACCTCCTATCTCTTTACCTGGCGCGAGGATCAGTCCATCGT
>DASRLM010000538.1:0-2202 GCA_035648455.1 Puia sp.
CCAAAGCCGAATAGTCCGATCGTTAATTGCTTATGTGTATCCATGATGTTTATCGATTCAGCAGGTTTCTAATTTTTGGGAATGGACGTTTTTCTTAACAACGATCCTGTCCAAACTGTTGCAAAGATCGCGGATTAAATCTTCCGGTTCTTCGAGTCCGACCGATAAGCGGATAAGGCTGTCATTTACACTTCCGGATCTTCTTCTTTCTGCCGGGATAGTTTTATGGGTCATTTCCGCAGAATGGCTGATCAGGCTTTTGATGTCGCCCAGGCTGTTAGCCGTTACCACGAGACCCGCAATCAGGTCGCTGTGGCCTCCGATGTATTTGGTGGCGGAATGGACTACGATGTCTGCGCCCAGTTCAATCGGTTTCTGGAGGGCCGGGGAGGCAAAGGTATTGTCCACGCAAAGCAAACAACCCTGCGTTTTGGCAATGGATGCAATGGCGGCAATATCCGCGATCTTCGGGGTGGGGTTACTGGGTGTTTCAATCCAGATCAGCCGGGTTTTCGGCGTAATGGCCATTGAAATATTGACCGGATCGGATGCATCCACATAGGTATCGGGTAATTTCCCGCATAAAAATCCTCCTGTTTACCCTGTTTCCCGGGTATTTTTTTAAGGTGAATGAATGCGCTGGCAAGAAATACTCCGGAAAATCTTTTTGAATGCAGGCGTTGGCTTGCCGGCATAAAAAAAGCCCTTCCGAACGGTCAGAAGAGCTTTTAATATAGTGAAGGATTAATAAGCTGTTGATCTGACTTATCTGTCCCGTTTTTTAGAACGGGATGGAGTTGGCACCTTGCCCGGATTGCGGTTATGCAAACCAGAGCAGGTTGTCAAGGCTTCATCGGGCCATTACCCTCAGCCTTTCTTGATAAGCGTACGATAAGAACTTCGTCAAAGATAAAAACCGGATCTGAATTGCGGAAAATTATTTTTATCCGGAAAATATTTTAACATAAGCCCATAATCCCGAACATTCCGGAAGTCTTTTTTGTTTGATTCGAAAGCCTTTCTGAGGCCGGATTTCCGGAACCTTCCGGCGCGCGATTTGTTAGTATCTTTACCGACCTCCATTTATTTATGATTGAACCGAATGATCCGTCTGCCCCGGCAGCAGATGAAACGATTGAAGTGTTTGGCGCCCGGGTGCACAATCTCAAGAACATCGATATTTCCATTCCCAAAAATCAGCTGGTGGTGATCACCGGCATCAGCGGCAGTGGGAAATCATCCCTGGCTTTTGACACCATTTATGCCGAGGGCCAGCGCCGCTACATGGAAAGTTTTGGCGCCTATGCGCGCCAGTTTATCGGGGATATGGAAAGGCCCGATGTGGACAAAATCACCGGGCTGAGTCCGGTCATTTCCATTGAACAGAAAACCACCAACCGCAATCCGCGCAGTACCGTGGGAACGGTCACGGAAGTGTATGATTTCCTCCGGTTGCTCTATGCCCGCACCGGGCAGGCGTTTTCTTACAACACGGGCAAACAAATGGTGAAGTTCAGCGAAGAGGAGATCGTGGAGAATATTTTTCAGAAATTTAAAAATAAAAAGATATCGGTGCTGGCGCCCATTGTGCGCGGGCGGAAAGGACACTACCGGGAATTATTTGAGGACATCCGGAAAAAGGGTTTTGTGAAAGTGCGGGTGGATGGAGAAGTAAAAGATCTGGTGGCCAGGATGCAGGTGGACCGGTATAAGATACATGATATAGAGGTGGTCATAGACCGGCTTGCGGTAACCCCGGATATGCGGACAAGAGTCAGCCAGAGTATCCAGAATGCGCTCCGGATGGGTAAGGACCTGATGTTTCTGCTGATCAACGACAGCAATCAGGTGGTCCAGTATAGTAAGCACCTGATGTGTGAGGATACGGGCATCAGTTATGAAGAACCTTCTCCCAATAGTTTCTCTTTCAATTCCCCTTATGGCGCATGCCCGGTATGTAAAGGGCTGGGTGCGGTATACCGGGTAAGCATGAACGCTATTATTCCGGATGATTCCAGATCAGTGAATGAAGGCGCTATTGTTCCGCTGGGCGGGGAACGCGAGGCCTACGTGTTTACCCAGGTTCAGAAACTGGCAAAGAAAAATAAATTCAGTCTGGACGTTCCCGTTAAGGACATGCCCAAAAAGGCATTGAACCTGATCCTCTACGGTACCACGGAAACCGTTCCGGAGAACAGCCTG
>DASRLM010000539.1:0-5187 GCA_035648455.1 Puia sp.
CCCTAAGTGTAATCACTTAGACTCACTAGGTGTAAACATATATATGGGGGAAATATTATGCAGAAAGGCAAGTTTTTTTCCTGCATTTTTTAATGGAGACGGATACCAATACTTCAGCTGTTTCCGGTTTACAGTGGCCGGAGCACAAAACTGTTTTCCAGGAGAAGCTGGAAATCATCCGGATTGTTGATGATCACATTATGTTCGCGCGGACTGTGCACAAACAATATCCGGTTGTTCTTCATGATATGCGGGTTTATGGCCGATTCTTCGGTCAGCGCGAAATCCGTTTGTTGTTTCTTAAGCTGCTGCATTACGGTGTCGCTGACCACATCCGTACCTCCGCCATGGTTCGTAAACCAATGAATAAAATGGTGTGAAGGATCCTGGTATATCCAGTTCAGGTATTTGCCGGTCTCACCATACAGGGCGTCAAAAAGAAATACTTCCTGAACAGGCACCTGACCATCCTGAAGTATATGGGCAATTACCCGGAATGCACCACTGTGTCCCGCCAGTACAACGTTCCCGGGCACGGCTTTGGCCGGAACAACTTTCTTTTTCTTTAATTCTTCCATAACATCATGCACGAGGGATTTGAACATACCGGGTTGCTCCAGTTTTCCTCCATAACTGTCCGGAGCATTTTTTGCTGTTTCCGGCAGAACCAGAATCGCATTGCGGTTTGAAGCAATGAATTGTTTGGTGAGCTGGTAAAATTCCGCTGCGGTATCAATGTTATTGTGCCAGCCATGGAACCAGCATATCAAATCAATGTGGTGACCGGGTTTTAAGTGCTCTGGAATGATCAGTAAAACAGAACTATCGGAATAATGGACAGCAGGGGAATATAGAACACTGTCGTACAAATAGTCCTTTGCCCTGCCCGTATCCGGAAAGGAGGTATGCGAAGATGTAAAATGAATCGCCTGAAATTCCCTGGTATCCTGTGCCAAAACGGGAGCTCTTCCGATCCCGAATTGATCTCCGGCTTTTACCGGTTTTGCACCCGCGAAATATATCTCGACCATTTTTTCACTTTGTACATGATTTCCCTTTTCATCCCGGAGCGTGGCGCAGATTGTCTTTTTCGCCGCGTCAATAATATCTCCCGTTGAGGGCATGGCATATTTTCCATCCAAGCTAAACGTGATCCATCCGGGCTGATCGCTCAATTTAACCGAGGTCTTCTGGGTTATTTTATCTCCCTGCAAGGCGAAAACATGGGCAGTTTCATTAAATGCATCCGAAAGCCAGATTTCCTTTTCGTCGGGCGACAGCGCAATGCCATGGCTTGGGCATCCATGCCTTTTCACCGGGCCTGTTTTAAAACCCTTCACTTCAATATGCGCAATCTTCTTCCCCGTCTGCAGGTTCCCCGCTTCAAATCCCAACAGACCATTCACATTCACGTAACAACGTGTTTGGCTGCCATTGATCGTAAAGGGCCGGATGTGATCGGCAAATGGGCCCACCCGGGTAATCACTTTCTGATCTTTTGTATTCACAACTGCTAAATAATCCGACTTTAATCCTTCCAGGTACACTTTTTTCCCGTCCCGCCCGTAAATGGTATTGTGCGCCCCGGAATGAAGCACTATGCGATGCAGCACATTCCCCGTTTTTGCATCCACCACTTTCCAGTCGTCTCCTTCGAGGGAAGGCAGGTAAATCGCTTTCCCGTCGGGCGACACAGACATCCTGTCGCAACCGGCATCATACTTTTTTTCCCAAACGGATTTTTCCGTAATGAGATCAATGCACTGCATGGATTCAAGGGTACTGATGTAAATGCAATGCGTATATAAACTAACGGCTACTCCTTTTACATTGGAAGGCTGACCATCTCTATCCAGACCACCGGTTGCAATGCGCTTCACGAATTTAAAATGGTCATCCATATCAAATACCAGCAGTCCGTGCCCGCCATATTGAAGATAATTACGGACACCGGGCGCGGCTATATAGAGATAGTGATGAAAAGAAGGATGTTTCGCGGACTGTGCAAAAGCGGGCGCGCTAAATCCTGTTGTGGACAAGACCAGCCAGCCGATAACGATTTTCCGGAAATATTTATTCATAAAGAAGCTATGTGCTATTTTGGTTTTAATTCCTTTTCGAGCAAACGCCGTTTTCGATTCCGGCATACTGGCCGTAGTTTATCATTTGCATTAACGGCTGTTTTTTAACAACGCCAGCAGGTCAGCCATTTCCTGGACGGATATTGAGTTTTCCAGACCTACCGGCATGGCTGAGAGCGGTGACGTTTCCATTGTTTTAATGGCGCTGCGCGCTACGCTGGTCTGACTGCCGCCAATCTGATTGAGTGTAATACTCGCCGGTGTTTGGGATGCCATGATGCCGCTGACTTTTTCATCGTTCTTTTTGGTGACCGTCCACATGTCAAACTTTACCGCGATGGACCGGTTGGGATTCAGGATATCCGTCATGATCGAAGAAGCATCACGATTACGAATGGAACCCAGGTCAGGACCAAAGGCATGACCATATTTTCCCTCTAGGTTGTGGCAGGTGGCACATACTGATTTAAAAATCACAAGCCCCTTCGCGGTATCCCCTTTCAGACTGAGCGCGTGCCGGTATTTTTTGATCACGGCATCGCGGTTGCCCGTTTCCATCGCAAACAATTTCCTGGACCGGTTGAGGATGTCCACATCCCCGTCATTCATTAATCGAACCTTATTGGACCAGCTAATGCCCGAGGCAGGAATGCTGTTGTTCCCGATCGCCTGTAACAGGATGTTGGTATTTTCTGTTGATGAAAGAAAAGCCTCCATGGCGCTTTCCCTGGCATCAAATCCCAGGGTTTTCCAATGGCGGACCATATAGTCGCAGGCGGCCTTTGGTGATAAGATATTATATGTATGAATGGCCGCTTCCTGTAGTGTTTCCGGGTTAGCCGGATTAGCGATGATTTGTTCCAGCAGGGCTGTGTTGTCGCCTTTCTTATCGAGCGCAAGCAATTGCAATGCATCTTTGCGGTACGCGCTGTTGACTGCGGTATCCGCGGCAACGGACCTTGCTTTTGCAAGGGCATCGCTCCAGACCTTGTTCTGCGGACTGCCAAGCAGGGATAACAGGCTAAGCGAGGCGCTGCGAATCTGCGGAGGAGTTGTTGCAGAAAATTTGGACAGCAGCATCATTTTTTCAGACTCCATATCGCCCTGGACAGCCTTTACCGAAAGGCCATCGGCCAATCCGGAAAGACAGGCGGACTGCCACCAGTCCGATGAAGTCCGGTTGTTGCTGAGCGACAATGCCATTATTTTCTTTATGTCGGCTGTTCTCTGCGATAAGCCGATCACCTGCGCACAATTGCTGAAAAACAGGGCGGTCACTTCTGAGGGTTTGGCAGTCAGCATCCGGATGCTTTTCTCCAGCAATTCATATTCTCTTCCTTTTGAAGAGGCCAGGGCTGCAATCTGAACCCATTTGTCTTCTATATCATGCATCAGCAGGTTTTGTCTGGCTGCTGCCGAGGTTTCATTGTCAATCTCTCCCAGGGTGCAAAGCAACTGGTATCTTACTTTGGCTGCCGTATCGTTTTGCATAGCCAGCAGATCTTTCTGCAATTGCGGAAGGTCCTTCAAATGCAATTCCGCAATCTGTATGGCATTTTCCCGAACACCCGCCACGGGATGCCGGAGGGCCTTTTGCAGCGTGCCCGGACTGGTTCCGTGGAGACCCTCCATCAGCCACAAAGCATGCACGGTAGCTGTAGCGGATTGAGTGGTATCCAGCAAATGCTGAACAAGCGGAACCGTTTGCGGATCGTTCCTGTCCATCAGCAATCTTTGCGCACTCCGCCTCCACCAGATATTATTTTCGGTTAACCGGTTTACCAGTTCCTGCGTTGTTGCATCACCCAGTTTCAATTGGGAGCACCAGTTCATTTTAGGTGTATTGGTCGGAGTGATCCGGTAAATTCTTCCATTGTCCTCTCCGTTATACAAAGCGCCCGATTTGATTACGCTGTCGCTCAGCCATTCGGGATGTTCGATGATTTGCCGGTAATAGTCGATCACATATAAAGCGCCGTCGGGACCGATATAAAATTGAACGGGTCTGAACCAGGCATCTGTGGACGCCAGGAATTCTTTTTTCTCATACAGCCTGGCGGCATTGAAAGTAGCGCCCTTGTCCGTGACCCGGTCCGCATGCACCATATTGCTTACGGGTTCGGCCACAAAACTGACGTTGTTAAAACTGTCCGGGAACAAGCCGCCATTATACCAGGTAAGTCCGCAGGCGGAAGTGATCACTCCAAGATCCGTCAGCAACTGGGTTTGCGGGTTAATGGTGATGGGATAAACTTCGCAGGCTTCACCATGATCGGAAATATATTCCGAGGCATCCGCAACCGGCAAATTAGCATTGCGCTGTAAATACCTGGCCGCGATGGCCTCCTGATAAATGTGGTTGGAATTGTTCACGCAGAAATGATGTCCCCAGTTATCGAAGGTTTGCCCGTACTGCGTTTCGCCGGAAAGCATTTCTATCCGAAAGCTGTCGGGCTTAAGCCGCAGGTTGCGTCCATCCGCATTGCGTGGAAGTTCTTCCGCTGAAGGATGGTCAACATAACGCACCAGGCTGCCGCGGTCGTTGAACATCATTGAAATTTTTGGCGTGATGGTTCCCATATGGGCCAGGTAGATCCAGTTATCCAGTCCGAAAAGGGGCGTGTTGGCCAGGTGCTGGGGATTGGTGAGAGCAAGGCCGGTGATCATGGTCTTTCGTATATCAGCCCTTCCATCGTGATCCGTGTCTTCAAAATAAATGAGCTCGGGAACGTCTACTACAAGAATTCCTTTTTTCCATTTCATGATACCCGTGGGTAAGCGAAGATGATCTGCAAAAACGACGCTCTTGTCGGGCAGTCCATCACCGTTCGTATCTGTGAGCAATTGTATTTTTCCGGATCCGGCGGTGTCCAGGGGGTAACCACGCATTTCCGCGACGAAAATATTTCCGTATTCATCCACTTCCATGGCCACAGGACTGGTGATCATTGGTTCGGAGGCCACCAGTTCAATTTTGAATCCTTCGGGCAACCGGAAGGTTTTCAGGGCCTGGTCCGGCGACAGGCCACCGTTTGTTGTTTTATGCTGATGACAGGCGAGTAGCGACAGTAAAACAGAGGAAATTAAAATGTATTTAAACATACCA
>DASRLM010000540.1:0-3285 GCA_035648455.1 Puia sp.
GCTTACGGTATTTTGCCTGATCGGCGTACTGTTGCTCATCCAGGCTTTGTTCCCGGTCCACTTTCTTTTTCCGGGCCGGGTGACCTGGATCATGCTGATGGGCGTTTATTTTTTTGCACTGTTTATTTCGATCCCGGGTACATTTTACAGCATGAACACCCTGAATGCTCTCGGTCGTCTTCCGGTACTGATGCTGGCCATGATCCGGGCCTTGCTGCAAATCAAAAAAAAGCGGACAGAATTTCTGCATACTCCGAAAACGTTTAAGGAAGAAGAGGGTTGAGCATGTCAATGATCCGCGCTGCGTGCTCAATTCTCCACAGAATGTACCAGATTATACCCAACGCCTTTCAGGAACCAGCTGGCCTGAGAAAATTGTCCGTTGACCAGGTACCGGGCAATGGCCTTTGGTAAGGAGAAAAAAGTAAAGAAGAGGGTGAAAACAACGAGTGGAATGGCAGGGCTGTTGCGGCGCATATACATGATCCTGTTTCGGGTGTGGTAATACACTTTCAGCGGATTCTCCTTTCCGACACTCATAGATTCCTTGTGAAAGATGGTGGCTGCGGCCTGGTACCAGATGATGTATCCTGCTTTCTGAATGCGGACGGACCAATCCCATTCTTCGTAATAAAGAAAAAATTTCTCCGGAAACATGCCCGTTTTTTCAATTACTTCTTTTTTGACCATCATGGCACAGCCATGAGCCGCAGGGGTGGCTTGGGATACCGCGTACTGGCCGGTATCCCGTTCTCCCTCGCCGACAGTGGAGGTTCTGCCGGTGAATTTATTCATGGGCCGGAACCCAGCATACTGGATGATATCGGGATGTTCGAAATATTTGATTTTAGGGGACACCGCACCGATCGAAGGATTCAGATAAAATGGTTCCAGGAGCAGCCGGATCAGGTCCGGAGTAAGCTCTGTATCATTGTTGACTATGAAAATAAATTCGCCCTTTGCCTGGCGGATGCCCCAGTTGTTGCCCCCGGAGAATCCCAGGTTTCTATCGCTGCGCAGTAACCGCGTATTCGGGAAATCGGAGGCGGTGAAAACAGTTTCCGGCGGAATGGACGAAGCCATGTCGCAGACCAGGATCTCATAATTCCGGTAATGCAGCTTTTTGCTGGATTCCAGGAATTCGCGCGTAACCCGGGCCTGGTTATAGTTCAGTGTAATAATGGAAACCAGGGGCTCCTTTTCCGGATAGCTCATGTTCATTCCCCGAAAGATACTATGTAATGATGAACCCGGGAAGTGCTTAGACGCCCGACTTTTGGATCAGCGCAGACGGTGTGTTGGCCATGATCCAGAGATCGTACATGAAGTTGTACCTGTCGGCGTAGTCAATATCCAGATTAACCCTTTCTTCAACCGACATGTCTTCATTTCCCCTTTTCTTGATCTGCCAGAGACCAGTGATGCCGGCAGGTGCGAGGAAACGTTTGGCACATTGGTCCGTGGTCAGGGTAGCCGCTTCGTATAAAGGCAGCGGACGGTTACCGACGAGCGACATATCGCCCAGCAATACGTTCAGCAATTGCGGCAATTCATCCAGGCTGCTGTTGCGCAAAAAGGCGCCTGCCCGGGTAACACGCGGGTCGTTGCTGAGTTTAAAGAACCAGGGTCCTTCTGCCGGTTTAGAAGCATATTGGTTCAGGTGCGCATATTCATCCAGGTGCTGTTCGGCACCGGCAAACATGGTTCTGAATTTGTAGAATTTAAAAATACGGTAGCCCCTTCCGGCCCTTTCGGAAATATAGAATATCGGACCCCTGGATTCCAGGCGTACAGCCAGGGCAATCAGCAGGAGCAACGGACTCAATACCAGCAGGGCGGTCATCGAAACGAGGATGTCGAAACTCCTTTTTAAAATGGAATGAATATTGGCCGGCGGAATGAGCGATTCTTCCTCCTGCATTTTACTTTTCATTTCCACCGATCTGGCCTTTACCTTGTTCAGGAAACGCACTTTGCTGATGAGCATGCTCTCCTGGGTGGAATCAATCTGCATGATTTCGTCGGCCAGCATGTGCCTTTTATAAACCTCCAGTTCCATATCACACAAACTGGATGAATCCAGGATGAAGGGAATGGTACACAGCGCTCTGCTGTTATCCAGAAAATGCACGAAATTTTTTACGGCTGCAAAATCAAAACTGGACTCACAAAAAATAACTTCCGGGATGATGTTCCGTTCCTGGGCTATGGACCGCCTGAGTTCTGCCTTGGCATTTTCAATATTATCCGATGCATATCCGCGCTTGTACAACTTTACAAGACGTTCTATATTGGTGGAATTCCGGCCGATATAATAAAAGCCGCTGCTGATGTATCCCTGAGCGGCTGCTGCTTCTTTGGCGCGGATGCTGTACCGGACAAAAGCATTTTTTTGATACGTGGAAGCTTTGGGTAGAAATGTAAAATCCATAAATAGGCGTCGGTTATAAGTTTTCGGGTATACGCAGCAATGATTAAACTGCTTTCATCGGGTAATAGGTGTCGAACGATTTATTTTCTATCAATTGTTGTACCGTGTTCACCAGGTCAACAGGATTGAATGGTTTGAGGAAATAACTGTGCACATTATACGCCGCACAATTCGCTTCCGTTTCTTCCTTGCTCAGACCGGAAAGCACCAGCACCGGTATATTCTTATAAATCCCACTCGACGCCAGTTGCTGGATCAGTTCCCAGTTTTCCAGATCGGGCAATTGCGGATCAGCAATAATCAGATGCGGAAAATTTCTTCTGGACAACCAATGCATTGCGGAACAACCATCGGGCACGGTAATCACCTGATAAGATTTCCCAAGCACTGTCTGAAACAAAAACCGGATTGCCTTACTGTCGTCTACTGCTAAAATTTGCTTTTTCATTGGGCAGAGTTCATTTGTTTTTTCTTTGACTCTGTTCCTCAGTAGGTTGGAATTTTCGGCAGCGGCTAAACAAGAGGTATTGGCATCAAGCAGGAATAAACCTGAGATATGGCTGGGCAGATCGTTAATAAAAATTGATTCTGAATGGGGGATTTCAAGAATAAGACTTCAAAAGCCTTATTGTTTTGGAATTGGAAACTGTAGAGTTTCAGAGGAATTGAACCGAACCTTTCCGGGTTTCTACGATAAAAGTAAGTGTTTTTTCCTAAGATCCAAATATTGCGCCGCTTTTTTATTCCCCCTGCGTATTAAGAAATCAGGAAGCCTGAAATCCCGGTTTTGGACGTTTTTTTTAAGCCTCATCCTGCCGGGCAGACTTTTCCCAGTATACCGTCTGGCGGTTCTT
>DASRLM010000541.1:0-7243 GCA_035648455.1 Puia sp.
AGGCTCTCCCGATCTGTGCATTTTCAAATCATCAAATTTTCAAATTATTCCTCAATCATCCGCCTCCGTCGCTTCCACAACCACTTTATTCAGTTTTTTCGTTAACGGGAAAAGCAGCAGGCCCGCAATAATCGCGGCGATGGCGCTGATGCCAAAGAACAATGCCTTGTTGTCGAAATTATCCCAGAAGCCGGCCATGATGCCGGCGATTTTGGCGCCGAGGGAAGTGGTGATGAACCAGCCGCCCATCATGAGCGCGGTGAAACGACGGGGGGATACTTTGGAAACGAGGGAGAGACCCACGGGGCTCACAAACAGTTCGCTGATGGTGAATATGCCGTAACTGGCAAAGATCCACGAGGAGGATACTTTGTGCTCATAGATGTTGGTGGACAGGGCCGCGATCACCATGATCACCGAGGATAATCCGGCGATGATGGTTCCCCAGGCAAATTTGCCGGGCGTGCTGAGTTCCCTTTTTTTGGCTTTCAGGAATCCGAACAGGCCGACGATGACGGGCGTGAGCAGGATGATCCAGAAGGGGTTTATGGATTGATAGATTTCCGTGGAAATGAGCTTGAGATCCTGTCCCTGCGCGGGCCACTGGTCCTTTGGAATATTCTGCAGGTAGGGGTCGGTACCGGTATGCGTGACCACATGCCCTTTGTCATCCTTTTTTGCAACGAATTGCCCGTTTAGCACCGGAACTTCTTTCGGCTGGGTGTTTACCGTCTGCAGAAAACCAAAAGGCTTGATTATTTTTTCCACGGCGGCCGGTGCTTCGCGTTTCGTGTAACTGTCGGCCCAGATGGTGAGTGAGGTGGCGTTCTCGCTGTAGATGTTCCAGAAAATGATCGACACACCGAAGAGGGTGAAGAGCGCACCGATCCGCCTTCTGTCCGATCCATTACAGCGGTACCAGATGTTGAAATAAAAGATGATGATGGGGATGCAGGCGAAGATAAAAGCGTCGTTGGAATCAGAGCCCATGAGGTTTCCGGGAATAAACCAGCCGATGATGCCGGCGGCAATGGCTGGCAGGAAAACATAATAAACGATCTTCGACAGCGGCATGTCTTCTTTCAGGACCGGCTTGATAACGTCGGCGTGTTTCACGTATTTCTGTCCGGCGGCAAAAAAGATCATGGACAGCACCATGCCAAAGCCCGCGGCGGCAAAGGCATAGCTCCAGGAATAATTGATGCGCAGAAAGGCCGCTACGAAATTGCAGACGAGGGCGCCGATGTTGATGCCCATGTAAAAAATGTTATAGGCGATGTCTTTCTTCGGTTTTAATTCTTCCTTATTATAAATATTTCCGAGCAGGGTGCTGATATTGGGTTTGAAGAATCCGTTCCCGATGATAACAGAAGCCATGGCGGCGTACATCAGTGCACCGCTGTGGGGTACCGCCAGCAGGAAGTAGCCGAGCGCCATGAGGGATCCGCCCAGGAAAATGGAAACGCGGTATCCGATGTAGCGGTCTGCCAGCAGCCCCCCGATAAATGGCGTCAGATAGACCAGCGCAATATAGGTGCCTACAATGTCCGCGGCGAGACCGGTATCCAGCCCCCTTCCGCCATTGTTCACCGTGTCGTGCAAAAACAGGAACATGATGCCGACCATCAGGTAATAGCCGAAGCGTTCCCACATCTCCGTAAAAAACAAAACATATAAACCGCGGGGATGTCCTTTTTGTGCCAGGGCTGTGGTCATAGACTAATGCGTTTCGGTTTTGGGATGTATAAGCAATGCGGAACCTAAAGTAAGATTTATTTATACAACCCGCAGCGGGTGGTAATTTAAGTGTGCCGGAAAATTATTTTTTCAGATGTGCTCCTGAATCAGGAATTTCGGGCCTAATCCACTCTGAAAATGAATATTTTAATTTTAGGCGGTGGCGGAAGGGAACATGCATTTGCCTGGAAAATTTCCCGTAGCCCGGATTGTTCCGGCCTGTTCATCGCGCCGGGCAATGCGGGCACGGCGGCGCTCGGCACCAATATTGAACTGTCCCCGACCGATTTCCCCGCCGTTAAAAAAGCCTGCCTGGCCAATCAGATCGACATGCTGGTGGTGGGTCCCGAAGAACCGCTGGTGCTGGGCATCGTGGATTTCTTTGCTGCTGATCCGGAACTGGGGCATATTGCGGTGATCGGTCCCTCCCGCGAAGCGGCCCAACTGGAGGGCAGCAAGGCCTTTTCGAAACGGTTCATGCAGAAACACGGGATACCTACCGCCGGTTACCGTGAGTTTGACACGAGCAATTTCTCCGAAGGATCGGCTTATCTGGAATCCCACAGCCTGCCCATCGTGCTGAAAGCCGACGGTCTCGCTGCGGGCAAGGGCGTGATCATCTGTCACAGCCATGTGGAGGCCATGGCCGAATTTGAACTCATGCTGCAGCAGAATAAATTCGGGGAGGCGGGAAAAAGGATCGTGGTGGAGGAATTCCTCGATGGTATTGAACTGTCTGTTTTTGTGCTGACTGACGGTGACCATTATGTGCTTTTGCCCGAAGCCAAGGATTATAAAAAGATCGGGGAGGGGGACAAGGGACCGAATACCGGCGGCATGGGTGCGGTGAGTCCGGTGCCCTTTGCCGGCAAAGAATTCATGAAAAAAATAACGGAACGGATCATAGAACCCACGATACAGGGATTAAAAGAAGACGGGATCGAATACCGGGGTTTTATTTTTATCGGGATCATCAAAGTGAATGACGAGCCGGTAGTGATCGAATACAATTGCCGCATGGGCGATCCCGAAACGGAAGTGGTGCTCCCGCGTTTGAAAAATGACCTGCTGGAGTTGTTCAAAGCCGTTGCCGGAAAAACGCTGGATCAGGTGAAAGTGAGCCTGGATCCCCGTGCAGCGGCCACCATGGTGGTGGTGAGCGGCGGTTATCCGGGCAGTTATGAAAAAGGGTTTCCGGTCAGCGGGCTGGACCGTAGTGCAAAAGACAGCCTGGTTTTTCATTCCGGAACGCGGATCGAAAACGGGCAGGTGGTCACCGCGGGTGGCCGCGTGCTGTGTGTGACATCTTTTGCCGACACGCTTCCGGAGGCCATCCGCAAATCCGTCGGGGTATTGCATCACATCGATTTTGAGGGCATGTATTACCGTCGCGATATCGGTTACGAGTTCCTTTAACACCGGAGCCATGCGGGATACCGTATTTTCCGAAGGAAACGCGCATCCGGAACGCTCCTTTTCCCGGGCTGACAGCTATGCGCGTCTCTTTATCATGATTTATCTGCGATATGAGCTATTGCACTTACCTTTCCAACGGCTGAATCAATTGCTGATGATTGGGATTTTCTTCAGAATAAAGATCAGTTTTTAGGAAATATCCGTGTGGAAATAGCGTTCAGTGCAGGATATCCACGATATTAATAATCAGGGATGTTCACTTTGTTAATTCGGATTATTTCCATCAATTTTGCATGCATCGTAACAGAATTTAAATCTGACCTTTTAAAATGGGATTATTCAATTTCCTGACGCAAGAGATTGCCATGGATCTGGGGACCGCCAACACCCTGATCATTCACAATGATGAGATCGTCGTAAACGAACCGAGTATAGTCGCCCTGGACCGCAATAATCCGAAAACAGTGCTTGCTGTCGGAAAGCGCGCCCTGATGATGCATGAAAAGACCCATGAAAGCATCCGGACCGTCCGCCCCCTGAAAGACGGGGTTATTGCCGATTTCAATGCCGCTGAGCTGATGATCCGGGAAATGATCAAGATGATCTATCCCAAAAAACCGTTATTCCCGCCCAGCTGGCGCATGATGATCTGCATCCCTTCCAGCATCACCGAAGTGGAAAAGAGAGCGGTGCGGGACAGTGCCGAACAGGCCGGGGCCAAAGAAGTATATCTGATTCATGAACCCATGGCAGCCGCCCTGGGGATAGGCATAGACGTGGAAGAACCCGTGGGCAATATGATCATCGACATCGGCGGTGGAACCACCGGCATCACGGTGATCGCTTTGGCCGGTATCGTGTGCGACCAGTCCATCCGCATTGCGGGGGACGAATTCACCGCAGACATCATGGAGGCCCTGCGCCGTTACCACAGTCTGCTGATCGGGGAACGTACGGCCGAACAGATCAAGATCCAGATCGGCGCGGCGCTGAAGGACCTCGACAATCCGCCGGACGACATTCCGGTGAACGGGCGGGACCTGGTTACGGGTATTCCCAAGCAGATCCTGGTGAGCTACCAGGAAATTGCCGAAGCATTGGACAAAAGCATTTTCAAAATAGAAGAGGCCATCCTGAAGGCCCTGGAAACGACGCCTCCCGAACTGGCCGGTGACATCTACCGGCGCGGCCTGTACCTGACCGGCGGCGGTGCCCTGCTCCGGGGACTGGATAAAAGGCTCAGCCAGAAAATCAAACTTCCTGTACATATTGCGGATGATCCTTTAAAAAGTGTGGTCAGGGGAACCGGGATCTCTTTAAAAAACTACGACAGGTATCCTTTTGTTATGCGGTAGTTCTGATCATGCTGTTTTATTATTATAAATCCTAGCACCTGTGCGCAATGTTTTTCTCTTCATCAGAAAGTACGCCAACTTCCTATTTTTCCTGGTGTTGCAGATCATAGCGCTTTCTTTCCTTTTCCGTTACAACAAATACCACGAAGCCGTTTTTATGAATGCGGCCGGTGAAATCACGGGCAGCCTCGACCAGCGTTACAGCACGGTAGAATACTATTTCAAATTAAAAAAGATCAATGAGCAGCTCGCTGCGGAAAATGCGCGGCTGAACCAGCGGCTGAAAGAGAATTATGAAGGTCCCGATACCGGCGGAAAACAGGTGTTGGATACTGTTCAGGTGGATTCTCTCCTGCAGATCCGGAAATTCACCTGGCTCGATGCCCGCGTGGTGGGAAGTACCGTGAGCACCAGAACCAATTTCATCACCATTCACCGCGGTTCCAACCAGGGCGTTCATCCGAATATGGGTGTGGTCAGCCCCCAGGGCATTGTAGGCACCGTAGTGAATGTGAGTGAAAATTATTCCAGCGTGATGACCCTGCTGCACACGCAGTACAAAGTGGTGGTGAAATTAAAAAATGGAGGAGACCGCGGTACCGTGGAATGGGATGGCGTGAGCACGGCTTATGTTACCTTAAAAGACATCCCCAAAAGCGCCAAAGTGCAAATAGGGGATTCCGTGGTCACCAGTCCGACGTCCTCTTTATTTCCCGGAAACATCATGGTAGGCACCGTGGATGAAGTGATGGACGATAAAAGCAGTAACTTTTATACGCTGCGGCTGAAACCAGCCACCGATTTTTATAATGTTGAATACGTGTATGTGATTTCCAATGCGCAGCATGAGGAACAGCAGCGGATGGAAGATTCCACACACAAAAAATTCCAATGAGCGAACTGCTGAAAAATATCATCCGGTTTTTGCTGTTCATTTTTGTGCAGGTGTTCATCCTGTTCAAGATGCCGCCGCTGCACCGGTTCATCACGCCTTATTTATATTATCTCTACATCCTGTGGCTGCCCTTCAGTATGTCCCGCGCCGGATTGATGAGCGTGGCTTTCTTTTTCGGCCTCTCCCTGGATTATTTCATGCATACTCCCGGACTGCATGCCGCAGCCTGCGTATTGATCGCTTATCTGCGGCCCTTTGTCGTGAATATGCTTATCAGCCAGGAGGGTGCGGATAAAAACTACCTTTCGCCATCCATTACCAGCATGGGCTGGGCACCTTACGGAACCTACGTGTTTATACTTACGCTGTTCCACCACGGATACCTGGTTTTTCTGGAATGGCTGAGTTTCGGATCTTTTTTGTACTTTATCGGTAAAGTAATTGCAACAACCGGTATCAGTATGTTGTTGATATTGCTCACGGAACTGTTATTCTTCCGGAAAGAAAAATTCAGGACGAATACCGTTTAATTTTAATCCCCTATCCGGAGATGCCTGTTTTTAATCAATCGCGCAGCAATATCATTCGCCTCATCTTCGCCGGGATGTTCCTGATCATTTTTGTGCAGCTGTTCCACCTCCAGGTCTTTTCCGATAAATATAAAAAGTGGGCGCAGGAAAACGCGCTTTTTCCAAAACGCGTATATCCCACCCGCGGCATCATCTTCGACCACCACAACCGCGCCATCCTCAACAATACCATTATGTACGACCTGATGGTGACGCCATCCCAGGTTAGAAATATTGACACGGCCTATTTCTGTCAGCTGATGGAAATAGATTCGGCAGAATTCCGTTCCCGCGTGATCGATGCGCGATACAGGAACGGTCCTTTCCGGCCCACCATTTTCGAAGATCTGCTGCCTCCGGATCTCTATGCCAAATTGGAAGAAAATATCTGGCGCTTTCCCGGATTCAACCTCCAGGAAAGACCGGTGCGTGTTTATCCTTATGATGCCGGCGCGCACATCATGGGTTATGTGGGCGAAGTAGATTCCAATATCCTGCGGCGCTCGAATTATTATTATCAGCTGGGGGATTATGTGGGCAGGAGCGGACTGGAGCAGTTTTATGAAAAGCAACTCATGGGTCAGCGTGGCATTGAATATTGGATCAAAGACAATAAAAACAGGCTGGTGGGCCACTATGCCAATCGCGACCTGGATACGCCGGCCATTGCCGGAAGGAACCTGCACACCTATCTCGATATTGAATTGCAGCAACTGGCGGAAAAATTACTGGCCAATAAAGTGGGCGCCATTGTGGCGATAGAACCCAAAACCGGCGGCATCCTGGCCATGGCTTCCAGCCCCGATTACGATCCCAATTCCCTCACGGGACCTGATAAGCAGAAAAATTATGGCAGGCTGGTGCTGGACGTCAGGGCGCCGCTGCTGAACCGCGCCATCAAGGGGTTATATCAGCCGGGATCAACATATAAACCACTGGCTGCCCTGATCGGCCTGGATGAAGGCGTGATCACACCGGCCAGCGGCATTGCCTGCACCGGATTTTATTACGGCTGCAACAGAGTATATAAATGCACGGAGACAGCCCCGGGACATGCTGCCAACCTCCGGCTCGCCATTGCCAACTCCTGCAACTCCTTTTTCTATAACACATTCAGACTGGAACTGGACAATCCCCAGTTACACGGACCGAGAAACGGATTGATGAAATGGAAAGAATATGTAAACAAATTTGGACTGGGTGAACGCATTGGCGTGGATCTTCCCAGTGAGGACGCGGGAAATATTCCAGACACACTCTCGTACGACAAG
>DASRLM010000542.1:0-4962 GCA_035648455.1 Puia sp.
AGTGCGGAAACCATCATTTCAGACGACCAGTGGAAAACATCCAAAGGCGCAATTCTTTATTCCGAGATCTACAACGGGGAAACCTACGACGCGAGGAAAATACAGAAAGACTGGATGCTGCCTGGATTTAATGATCAGGGATGGACAGGAGCCATTTTAAAGGATTATCCTTTCAATAACATCATATACACGGAAAACCAACTGATAGAAAAGCACGAGACATTCAAACCCGTCCGGATTATTAAAACGCCGAAAGGAGAGCAGGTGATCGACTTCGGACAAAACCTGGTAGGCTGGGTTCGGGTAACGGCGCAGGGAAAAGCGGGAGATGAGATCCGCATTTTCCATGCGGAAGTGCTGGACAAAGCCGGTAATTTTTATACAGCCAATCTCCGCGCCGCCAAACAACTGAATACTTATATCCTGAATGGGGAAGGGGTGGAACATTTCGAACCGCATTTCACATTCCAGGGGTTCCGCTATATAAAAATTGAAGGTTATCCCGGAGAAATCAAACCAGAAAATTTTACGGCCGTCGCGATGTATTCGAATATGCCTATAACAGGCAGCTTCACCACATCCAATGCACTCATCAACCAGTTGCAGCATAATATTCAGTGGGGACAAAAAGGAAATTTCCTGGACGTGCCGACAGATTGCCCCCAGCGGGATGAAAGGCTGGGCTGGACGGGTGATGCCCAGACCTTTTCCCGGACGGCTGCTTTCAATATGGGTGTCAACGAATTTTTTGCTAAATGGCTGAAGGATCTCAGCGCCGATCAGAATCCCGATGGCAGCGTTCCCCATGTGATTCCGAACGTGCTGGCTTCCTCTGATGCCGGTTCCGCCGGATGGGCAGACGCGTCTACGATCGTTCCCTGGAATATGTACCTGGCTTATGGAGATACGTCCATCCTGAAACAACAATATCCTTCCATGAAGGCCTGGGTGAATTTTATGAAAAATCACAGTCAGGATAATTTATGGAAAACAGGGGGACATTTTGGCGACTGGCTTTCTTATCAGTCACCGGATGATCCTGAGCGGTCTGCCAATACGGACAAATACCTGATCGCCCAATGCTTTTATGCCCATTCCACCCAATTGCTGATCAATACTGCAAATCAGCTTGGCTTTAAGGAAGATGCGAATTTTTATACGCAACTGCTGGAAAAAATTAAAACGGCTTTTCTGGATGAATATGTAACCCATGGTGCAAGGATGATTTCCAACACTCAAACGGCCTATGTGCTCGCCCTGCAGTTTGATATGCTGCCCGAATCCCTGAGGCCCCTGGCGGTGGAGCGGCTGGTGGACAATATAAAAAGTTATTCCGATCACCTCACCACCGGTTTTCTGGGAGCATCTTATCTGTGTGGCGTACTCACCCGTTTCGGTCATGCCGATATGGCTTACCGCCTGCTGTTACAGGAAACGTATCCATCCTGGTTATATCCCGTTAAAATGGGCGCCACCACCATCTGGGAACGCTGGGACGGGGAAAAGCCCGACAGTACTTTTGAGGATCCGGGTATGAATTCCTTCAATCACTATGCTTACGGCGCCATTGGTGATTTCATGTACCGCGAAGTGGCCGGACTGGATACGGATCCCGCATTTCCCGGGTATAAAAAAATCAGGATCATGCCGCATCCCGGAGGAAATTTCAGTTATGTGCAGGCCGACCTGAAAACATATTATGGGTTGGTTTCCAGTCATTGGAAAATGAACGGTAGTCAGTTTCAACTCGATGTACAAATACCGCCAAACACCAGCGCCAGCATATACCTGCCCACAACGGATGCTTCCTCGGTGATGGAAGATGGCAAACCCATTACCGGGATGCAGGAGGTTAGTCTGAAGGACAATGAAGAGAGGTATCAACAGGTGGAACGGGGATCCGGTAAATACCAGTTTACCTGTAATCTGAAATAAACGGTTATAAAGATTTCCGTATCAGGAGGCTGAAAGGATTTTTTATTTTTTCTTTTTTATTCTCCAGGATAAGCCTGGCTGCTTCTTCACCCATCCGGATGTGATCGGTGGAGAGTACGGTAATGCCATCCTGTAAAATTTCCTTTAACGGGGTTTCATTGTAAGAGATGATACCCACCTCTTTTCCTACGGCCCACTTCCTGCTCCTGCAGATCTTAATGAGGTTAACCAGGTCCGTTTCTTCAATCACTATGAATGCTTCTTTGGGATGAACCGGTGTGTCCGGGTTGATCTCCTGGATAATGGAATATTTCAGGCCGAACGACATGCAAAAATTGCGAAAGCCGGTCACGATTTCATTGGGGTAGGAGACCAGTCTGGGATAAACCAATATCAGCTTATCGTATTTTTTCAGCAGGGGCAGGCCGTTTTGCAAGGCATCCCCGATATCATTTTTAAAATCCTGGTATACCGCGGCGTAAGGAGCATTCCACTGAGGGATATCCTTGTCCAGGATGAGTAATTTTTCGGCAGGAATTTTCCGGATGATGGCAAAGGCCTCTTCCTCATTTTCGTAGAAGTGCGGCATGATCACAAAATAATCATATTCGTGCAGCTGGTTTTCCAGCAGGTTACTGAAAACGCGGGTATTGGAATAATGGATCTTCAGGTCAATAACCGCATCGGAACCCATCGCCTGCACAAACGAATTATAAATCTGCTTTTTATAGTTACTTATTTTATTGAAGAGCAGCAGGATCCGGTAAGAGATGTGGATATCCGTTCTGTTGATGTAAAATCCTTTTCCCCTGACGGGCAGGATAACGCCTTTTTTCTCCAGCAGGTCGTATGCTTTCTGAACGGTATCCCGGGATAGTAAATATTCGTTGCTCAGTTCATTGATGGACAGCAAACGGTCGCCTTTTTTGAGTTTTCCGTTTTTAATGGAGTTGTTGATGGAGTCAATGATCTGCAGGTACTTGGGTGTTTTTCTTTCTGCATTGATTTCATAAATAGTAGGCATAAGTGGAAACCTTAAAGGAACCGGGATTCAATTTGCAAATTAAATGATTGCTGCCGGTAAAAAGTAATTAATTAACCCCACACCGGAACAGCGCTTTCGGATATTTTTTGTTAAATTGTTCAAATGAAACATGTCCATGGGCCTGCCGTATTTCGTTCCTTCTGTTTATCTTCCCTTTTGATGTCTGTTTTTATAATGAATTCCGTTGCTCAGACCGTTTTGCCCTTATATCCGGATGGTATTCCCAATTCGAGGACCTCGGCGGATGAGGAAAAATCTGACAGTGCAGACGGGATACTGATCATCAGCAAGATTTCCAGGCCCACGCTAACCGTTTATCTTCCTCCGAAAGAAAAAGCAACCGGTGTTGCCGTGATCATTTGTCCCGGTGGCGGTTACTCGATCGTTGCCGCGGGACACGAGGGAGCCGATGTGGCCAAACGTTTCAATGAGGCCGGCATAACCGCATTTGTACTCAAGTACCGGATCCCCAGCGATCAAACCATGATCAATAAAGAGATCGGTCCCCTGCAGGATGCGCAGCGGGCGATACAGATCGTTCGTTCGCGTGCGGCTGAATGGGGAGTTGACCCGCACCGCACCGGCATGATGGGTTTTTCTGCAGGGGGTCACCTGGCTTCCACCGCGGGCACCCATTTTAATAAATCCTATATTGACAATCCCCGGCACATTAGCCTGCGACCCGATTTTCTGTTACTGATCTATCCGGTGATCAGTTTTACGGACTCCATCGGGCATATCGGTTCCCGCGATAATCTCCTCGGAAAGTATCCTTCTCCTGAAAAAATCATATCCTATTCCAATGAAATGCAGGTTACGGATCAAACCCCTCCGGCATTTCTGGTCCATGCGAAAGACGATCCCGCCGTACCCTATGCCAACAGCGAGGCCTTTGCCTCGGCCCTGAGAAAACACCATATCCCCGTAAAGGTTTTTCTATTTGAAAAAGGCGGTCACGGTTTTGGACTAGTCAACAAAACCAGTGATATCCGGTGGATGGATGAATGCCTGGCGTGGATGAAGTCAATTGACAATTGACAGTTGACAATGGAGAATGGACAGTTGACAAGGGACAATTGACAATGGAGGGCAGAAATACCGGGCTTTTTCTATGGATGAATTTTGAAATGAAATATGCATACGGAAACCAAAATTGAAAATTATGCTTTCTCTTCGTTCTAAATGCTCAAATCGCTCTTCTCCATTGTCCCTTGTCAATTGTCAACTGTCAACTTTCAATTGTCCCTTGTCCATTGTCCACTGTCTGCTTCTCCTGCTTACCGGAACCCTGCTTCAGGCGCAATCCGGCATGTACCGATTGCTTTCCCCGGATCATAAGCTGGCCATTGAAATTGCGACGGGAGAAGAAGTCATGTGGTCCGTCATGAACCTCAATACCCAGGTACTGCTTCCTTCGGGGATCGGGTTGGAATTAAGTACCGGCGAAGTGCTCGGACGGTATGCCGTGGTAAGAAAATCAAAGAAAATCAGTGTGAACAAAACCTTTGCAACCCCGCTGTATAAAAAATCATCCGTTACGGATCAGTACAATGAACTGACCCTGACCTTTGCCGGTAACTACGGCCTTATTTTCCGGGCCTACAATGATGGCGTGGCGTACCGGTTTTTTACGCGGCGCAAATCCATACTCACCATCCGCAATGAAAAGGCAACCTTTCAATTCGCCTCGGATCACAGCGGACTATTTCCGGTCATTCCCGAGTATCGTATTCCGGGAGATCCCTTCATGAGCGGCTTTGAGGCCCTTTACCGGAAAACATCCGTCAGCGCCCTAACAAAAGATACACTGAGCTTTCTTCCGGTGCTGATCAACCTCGATGAAGGAAAAAAGCTGGCGATCCTGGAAGCCGATCTGGAAGACTATCCGGGCATGTTCCTGCAACCGCAAACGGGTGCTGTCAACAGTCTGCAGGCAGTATTTGCGGGCTATCCAAAAAAGGAGAGCCTGTACCGGAATAAAC
>DASRLM010000543.1:0-2630 GCA_035648455.1 Puia sp.
GGAGCGGCCTGCCGGTCATCTACATCGCAAAGAAAAGCAATCACTGCATTTTTTTTTGGAGCCGTGGCATAATGATGAATATCATTCTCCGCCTCTCCCCCGCAGCCTATGGCCGCGATGTATAACTTATCACTCGGCGCAACAAATCCTTTTCCACCAAGTACATGACGCGGAACAATATAAAATCCCGCAGCAGCCAGGGCGGTTTTTTTTATAAAATCCTGCCGGCTGATCATTTTTTTTTGAATGGTGTTTCCTCTTTTTTTCATGGCAATCAATTGGAGGGTTGTTTGTAATTGATGAATCCGGTACGAAAGATTAACGCAGGGAATAACCCGGAAGGGGCCTGACGGATACTTCCCTGAAATATACAATATCCTTATCGCTGTGATTCTGCAACCCGAAATATCCGGAATCGGGCCGGAGGCCGCGGTAAGGTTCAAAGTCAAATTTCCTCTCAGGCACGGGCTCGCCCTCGCGGTAGTCGGTTACTTTTTGTCCATTTACATATACGATGGTCCGCTTGCCGTCTATCGTGATTTCCATCGTGTTCCATTCCGGTCCCGGTTTGCCCGGTTTGGCCAAAGGCTTTGTGAGGGAATACAAGGTTCCGGTTATATGATATTCATCTTCATTGGAAAGTTCCGGTTTATTATCTATCTGTACCTCATAACCATAAAATACCGGCATCCACTCTTCCCTCGGCTCAACCGGAATCCGGATAAAGACCCCGGAATTATCATTTTCATCTTTCATCTTATATACTACCCTGAATACGCAATAGCCGAATTTCTGGCCGGCCCAATACAACAGGCCCATGCCACCATGGCCCCGGATAAGTCCGTCCTCCACGGCCATACTCCCCGGACCAACATGTTTCCAGCCGGAAAGGTCCTTGCCATTAAAAAGCTCCACCCGGTCGGTTGCACTTTTTCTATTCGAAACTGCCTGCGATGAAGCGGAATTTGACGAAGATTTCTGCTGACCATTTGTATTCATACTGCAAACCCATAAAATAATGCTTATGAATACGAGCTTCATTTTTCTTACTTGCATTGGATTTGATATTTAAAGGTTCAGGCTTATAAAATTAAACCAAATGAACTGTAAATGTTCATTTGCCTATAAATATCGGAGCGTCCCGGATATCACCGGGACAGGCCATATAACCACCGTGCTTATTTTATTGCAGCCGGGAGATTATCTTTTGTATATCAGTGGATTTTGCTCATCGTTGTTTAACAGGTCTCCAACCGATAATTTCCTGAGGTAATCTTCCGGAAGGATATTGGCCTGGCCATTAAAAACATTACCGTCGGGCATATAGGCGCAGGTCATGGCCCTGCGGAAACCCGGCGTCATGTTGGCATGGGCGCCATGAATGGTGAGACCGTTGTGAAAGGAACAGCTTCCCGCTTTCATCGGTGCGGCAACGGATGGAGAAGACCTGAACTGAGGATAGAAATCAAAAACGGAATCCATATTTTTCCCGATGCCCGGATTTTGAAAACCCGTACCGGTTTGTGAGCCCGGAATAAAAAACAGACAACCGTTCTCCAGGGTCGCATCGTCCAATGCCACCCAGATGGAAAGCGCCCTGCGATCAGAGAAAGACCAGAAAGGGGTATCCAGATGCCATGACGTAGGGTTTGCCCAGGGCCTTTTGATCAATGCCTGATCATGCCATATCCTGATGCCATCCACAATGGCCAGTTCTCCCGCCATACGCCCTATTTTTTCATTCAGCATCAGCCCCTTTACCTGGTCGTTGGTTTGCCAGAGATTGAGTAACTGGTCAAACACTTTACCGTAATAGCCAGCGTCCTCATTGATCCCGTCATCCTCCCCCATTTTGATTTCTTTCCCGGGCATTTTTTGACCGCCTCTTTCCTTTACTGCCTGCGTAACTGCGCTTCTCCAGAAATCCAGTTCGTCAGCGTTCAGAAAATTCTCGACAATGAGATAACCATTTTTTTGATAAAAATCAACCTGGCTTTGGGAAATATCGGTTTTCATTTTAGCATAAATAAAATGGTGAATAATACGGGGGACCGCTCATACAAATTTAGGCCTTGAAAGGCAGATGGTCATCAGCTTATGTTGTCAGCAATTTCACTGGTCCGGTCAAGCCTGTAGGTCCGAATAATCCGCCTCCCGACCATTCCTGGGCCGCCTTATTTTCTTTCAATGATTTTGTATAGGCCCCGAGCGTTGTAACGATTTTAATTTCCAGATAATTTATTCCCTTTTGCACTGATCCCGACAGATCATAAATATGATCGCCATACCACCGGGCGCCCAGAGACCGGCCGTTAAGGGTTAGCCCTGACACGTCATTGACATGCCCGAGGCTCAGGTAAATTTTTCCCGCTGCATCAGGGATTTGTAATTCCTTATGGTAAACAATGGTTCCTGAGAAGTCCTTATGATCCGCAGTTTGCTTCAGATCAGTCAATTGATCCAGCACTGCTTTTTCAGGGGCTCCGCCAACAGGGTACAGATCCAGATGCCAGGGCCCCTCGAGAACAGTTTCCGTGCTGTGACCCAGGTCGATGGGATTATATTTTTCTCCTTCTCCGTTGGAGTCAAAAACAATGATCCGGGATTCTGAAGGCCCGAGTGAGATTTGC
>DASRLM010000544.1:0-7972 GCA_035648455.1 Puia sp.
CTACTGGTATTTTGATAAAGAGCCTGATCGCGACGAAGAATATACCCGGCTCCTGAGTTTGTAGAAACCCCGATTCTCTTTAACACTAACGACCGTTAGTTTTTTTCGCCGGAATCAGGTAATTTTGGTACATGCCGTCCAATGAACAAATATTTGAGGACAAGATAGAAAAGGAGATCCGGATCGAGCCAAAGGACTGGATGCCGGAAGACTACCGTAAACTGCTGATCCGGCAGATGTCGCAGCATGCACACAGCGAAATCGTGGGTATGCTGCCGGAAGGAAACTGGATCACCCGCGCACCTTCTCTCAGAAGAAAAGCCACTTTGATTGCCAAGGTGCAGGACGAAGCGGGGCACGGCCTTTATCTGTACTCCGCCACGGAAACACTGGGCATCACACGCGGGGAGACCATTGATCAGTTGCTTTCCGGCAGGGCCAAATATTCTTCCATATTCAATTACCCAACCCTTAGCTGGGCAGATATCGGCGCCATTGGGTGGCTGGTAGACGGAGCGGCCATTATGAACCAGGTGCCACTTTGCCGAGCGTCCTTCGGACCTTATGCCCGCGCTATGGTCCGTATTTGTAAAGAAGAAAGTTTTCATCAGCGTCAGGGATTTGAGATCCTGCTTACGCTGAGCCGCGGATCCGAAGCCCAGAAACAGATGTGCCAGGATGCCATCAACCGCTGGTGGTGGCCCGCGGTCATGATGTTCGGTCCGCCAGACGAATCTTCTCCCCACAGTCAGAAAAGCATGCAATGGAAAATCAAACGGTTCAGCAATGATGAGCTCCGGCAAAAATTCATTGATGTATGTGCGGAGCAGATAAACGTATTGGGTAGGTCGATTCCCGATGACAAGCTCCGGTGGAATGAGAAAACCGGGCACTTTGATTTTGGCGGGATTGACTGGGAAGAGTTCTGGAACGTGGTGAATGGAAATGGTCCCTGCAATAAAGAACGGCTTGCCGCGCGGAAAAAAGCACATGAAGACGGGGCCTGGGTACGCGAGGCGGCATCTGCTTATGCAGCTAAAAATAATCATTCATCTGACATCCATTGATCATGGAAACAAATTCATCTTCAGAAAACTGGCCGCTCTGGGAAATATTCATCCGCATGCGTCAGGGACTCGATCACAAACACGCAGGCAGCCTGCATGCCGCAGATGCGCAGATGGCCCTGGAGAATGCCCGCGACGTGTACACCCGCCGCAACGAAGGCATCAGCATCTGGGTGGTGGAAAGCAAATACATCCATGCATCCAGTCCCGCAGAAGCCGGCGAATTTTTTGATCCCGCCAACGATAAG
Organism: Puia sp.; assembly: GCA_035648455.1. Lineage (GTDB taxonomy): Bacteria > Bacteroidota > Bacteroidia > Chitinophagales > Chitinophagaceae > Puia. Next base: position 1,316 of record DASRLM010000544.1, read on the forward strand.
GTTTACCGCTATCCCAGCTTTTATCCTCTTCCTGAAGAATTAAAAAATATCTGAGCAGAAAAAACGGTCTATCACTTATTATCTATCTCATGTTCTCCGCCTACCTCCTTCATCTTGCCGATAACGCCCTCATCCTGGGTCACCGCAACAGCGAGTGGACGGGCCACGGGCCGGTGCTGGAGCAGGATATAGCTTTGTCCAATATTGCCCTCGACCTGATCGGTCAATCGCGGAACCTGTATCAGCTGGCGGCAGATCAACTGAATGCCCTGTCGCCGGACAAGAAACCGGTCACGGAAGATGACCTGGCCTATTTGAGGGATGCGACTGCATTCAAAAATGTTGTGCTGGTGGAACAACCCAATGGCGACTGGGCCCAAACCATTCTCCGGCAATTTTATTTCAGTCAGTTTCAGCTGTTGCAATTCGGGGCATTATTAAGAAGTAAGGAGCCGGGACTGGCTGCCATCAGTGAAAAATCGATAAAGGAAATCCGTTATCATGTAAAATGGAGCAGTGAATGGGTGTGCCGGCTGGGGGACGGAACCGCGGAAAGCCATTCCCGGATGCTGAATGCCCTGGAAGCATTAAATCCGCTGATACCGGAATTATTTACGGCCGCTGATTATGAGTTGTCGTCAGCTTCCGGAGGCCAGGGTGTTGATCCTGCAGACCTGAAGGGGAATTGGCTCAAACCGGTAAACCAGATACTGGAAACGGCAACACTGCCTTTGTATATATTTGAAAACAAAAAGAGATCCGTTTTGTCGGGAAAAAACGGTTTTCATTCGGAACACCTCGGATATATTCTTGCCGAAATGCAATTTTTACAAAGAGCTTATCCGGGTTGCACCTGGTGAATCCATGGAAAAAGAAAAAATCATATCAATACTGGAAGCGGTGATGGACCCCGAAATCCCGGTGCTTTCCATTGCGGACCTGGGCATTTTACGGGATGTGGAAATTTCCGGAAATGACGTCATCATAACGGTTACACCAACCTATAGCGGATGTCCTGCCATGGAAGTTATCCGGCAGGAAATCCGGGAACTGCTATCTAAGAACGGCTACCCGAACGTAAAAATCAACCAGGTTTTATCGCCGGCATGGACCAGCGAATGGATGAGCGCTTCGGGCAGGGAAAAACTGGAAGCCTATGGAATTGCCGCTCCGGCTATTAACCATTCCTGTACACTGGATGGGTCGGGAACAGATCGACCCGATCATTGCCCTTTGTGCCGTTCCCGAAATATCGAACTGATCAGCCGGTTTGGATCCACATCCTGTAAGGCACTGTACCGCTGCCTGGACTGCCTGGAGCCCTTTGATTATTTTAAATGTCATTAATACATTAAACATGGCGGAGAACATCTTGCTGGAAAAGAAAAACGGTATTGCGAAGATCGTACTTAACAGGCCGGATAAACTCAACGCATTCAACCGCAGCATGGCGCAGGGTTTACAACAACATCTGAAAGATGCGGATGAAGATGAAACCATTCGCTGCATACTGCTTACTGGTTCGGGCCGGGCGTTTTCATCGGGTCAGGATCTGGGAGAATTCCCCGGCGGGGAACTTCCTGATTTTGCAAAAGTGATTGAAGAATATTACAATCCCGTCATCCGGCTGCTGAGAACGGTCCGGAAACCGGTGTTGTGCGCCGTCAATGGAATTGCAGCGGGCGCCGGTGCCAACATAGCCCTGAGCTGTGACCTTGTTATTGCCACCGCTTCGGCTTCTTTTGTACAGGCTTTTTCAAAAATCGGACTGATACCGGATTGCGGGGGTACGTATTTCCTGCCGCGACTGATCGGCCTCCAGAAAGCCAGTGCATTCATGATGCTGGGAGACAAGATCGGTGCCGCAGAGGCAGAAAGGATCGGTATGATCTATAAATGCTTTGAAGATGCGGTTTTTGAAGAATCGGCCCTTCAGATAGCCGGAACCCTGGCGCGGCTTCCTACCGAGGCGCTGATGTTAACGAGGCATGCGCTGATGCAATCCCCGACGAATACGCTTGACCAGCAACTGGACCTGGAAAAAAAATTACAGGACCGCGCCGGGCACACCGATGATTTCAAAGAAGGCATTACCGCTTTTTTTGAAAAACGATTACCCCTATTTAAAGGAAAATGATCATGTCCGATCAGTAAGAAACGGCTTCCTTCACTTCCTTGCCCAGCTGTTCGTGCTTAAAAGGCAATACAGGAGCCATGGGGGCTTTGACCGTTTTTTCCAGCGCCACATATTCTTTCTGCAACTCCAGGATCTGCGCATGATTGTACACAATCTCCTTTCTGAGCTCAGAAATTTTAAACTGTTTTTTGTGCAGCTGCCGGCTCTTTAAGATGTAACCGATGATCAGCGATCCAAAAACGATCGCGACCAGGCTGATGATGCTGAGGGTGAATTCTAAGTTAAGCATGGTATTCGGATTTATGGTTTGAAAAGGTTTTCTATTTAATGATTTCTTCGATACGCGTTAATTTTCCTTCCTGGTTTATTCCTTCAACAACAACACGGTATTTGTTACTGACATCATTATTGTAAAATACCAGGTTTATTTTCCGGTGGGATTTATCCAGCCGCACCATGGGGTTCCAATACAAAGTGGATCTGAAATCCGAAGCCTGATAATCCTGAATTTTATCAGCACCATAACGGGGCGCATAAAATTCCCTTGCCGGCGTATAACCGGTTACCACAGCAAACCCTGTTTTATTTTCGAGGATGCCGCTTTGGGCCAGGGACTGCCGGCTGGTGATGGCCAGGGTAGGCAGACTCTTCGGATTGGTTTTGGGAACAAATTTGAGAAACAGGACTTCCTTCATGCTCACTGATTTTAAATCATCCATGGCCACCAGCGAACCATCATAGGAAATATTCACATTATTTTTCAAGGCAGAATGTCCATTGGGAGAATAAGAGGTTAACCGGCCATCGCCCGTTCCCGTGCCTGATTCCTTTAATGTTGCCGCAAAACGGAGATCCGTAAACATGGTGGACAGGTAGTGGGCGGCCGTTTCAGAAGCTTTTGAAGCATCCGTTCTGGGTGAAAGCATATAGCTCATATCCTGACTGGGAACGGCATATTCATTGGTCTCTATAATGTTACCATTCAATTCTTTTTCCAGCACCACATCGGGAACTTTCATCCAGTCATACCCCGGCTCGTTTGCCCTGGCGGGTGTTAAAGGCGGCAGCAGGTCAGCATACAGGCTGATTTCACTATGGCTGTTTATTTTCGAAACATGATTGAGCTTATAAACAACCTGTACGGAATCATAAAAATACAATCCGCGCTGAATAAACTTGCCATCCGCATTGACGGGCAGATTCAGCACCTGTTTTTTCCGGTCCCTCGAAATCATCAGCAGGGCAATGGAATCGTCTGCGTCCACATTGGCGGAAGTACCGTGAATCTCTCCCTTTAGCGTTAAAAAATCAGCGTCATGGAGATATTTCAGCGCCGGCATTTTCCCGGAAACCGCATTTTCCCAGTTGAACCTTCTCCAGCCATGGGTCAGCAGGAGCAGGTTCAGGTGATCATTGGCGCTATCGGAATCGTCGAGGTAGGAAGCTGCTTCGCGAACATATCCTTTGAGATCGCTGCTCAGCAACAGGTCGGAATAAATATTCTGACTGCTGTCTGCCCCCAATCCGGCATCCGTAACAGCAATCGACAGGTTGGCAGTGAGGCTGTCCGGTATTTCCAGTGAAATTTCATTGCGTGCTCTTTTATTCAGGTTAACCTGATTCAGCTTCATTTGGGTTTTTGCATACGGTTTCCGGTTATTGATAAAGATCACCCGTTCTGTAATCGGCATCATATCTCCGTCAAAAACGGTAAGCTGCATGATCCCGCAGGGAAATGAAACGGTATTGATGGCACCGTCAGCCTGGTTATTCACCAGGTTCACATTGTTTTTGTATACCACTTTCTGGTCGATCATGCCGATCACGGTCAGCCTGTTCAGGGTAACCGCATTTACTGATCTTTGCAGTGTATATTGAATCATGTCATTTTTATGGGATGCCATATGCAACACCACCCCGTTGGGTTTTATCTGGGGAAGTGGCGTGGTATGCGATTCCCCTGTTTCATCCTTCCAAACGGCCACATATTGATTGGCGTTTGCCGGCCTGAAAGTACAATAGCCCATGCCCTGGTAGCTGGTGCGGAAGGAATCCACCACATTATTTTTACTGTTCCGGATAACGCCGCTTACCGCAACGGGCCTTCCATGCTGGTCCAGCGCCTCAAAGGCCAGAACAGAATTCACGCCGTTCACCAGGTCTCCGCCCTCTGCAAAGAAGCTGATGGCGGACCTGATCTTTTCCGGACTGGTATTAAATTCATCGGAAGGCGTTAAAACGGGAATATCCTTGTTGTATAAAAAAGCTTCATCAAAATTGAGCATCCACTGGGTATACACTTTTACGTGCACCACACCATGATCTACAACATACGGAAGTACAAAGGAACTGCTGGATACGCCCTCGGATACGGGGGAAACGCTGTGCAGGAGCAAATGACCCTGGGCATCGGTCCAGTCGAAGTAAATATTTTTGCTGATGTAAGAAGGTTTTGATTCGGAAAGCAGGTAGGCTTTCATCCAGACGGTTTCGCCCGGCAGGTAGGCATCCTTATCGAAGTGAATGTGAATTTTTTCCTGTTCATACTTATTGCTGTAAGCACTGACTGAGGAATCGAGGGATGACTGTGAAAAAGCGGTGTTCATCAGCAGACAGCCAGCGCAGAAAATCAGGGTTCGGCGGAACATATTCAGAGGATTTGGATTCTTTCTAAGGCAGACGTAAAAAACAGACAGGCACTAAATCGTCAAAAAGGGGACAGCAATCTGACCCCTTTTTCTTTGTCTTTTTATATTGTTTTATCCATTGATTACGCTGCTGGAGTTCAGGTACTTTACATTCGGACTGTAGATGAACAAACAACTTCCGTTCTTTACCGTCTTGATGATTTTCGGACTTACTGCATTCGGCATTGCGGCACAACCAAGACTCCTTCCCATTTCACCGTTGTCTTTCAAATAATCCGGAGTAATATAATCTGAACCATGTAATACGATATGTCTTTTAGCGGCCAGGTCATTATACCCTTTTTCAAGACCCCTTACTTTAAGGGAAAGACCGTTGCGACCGAAATACGTTTTAGAGGTAAGGAAAAACCCTAAGCTGCTTTTAAAAGAATTCGACTTATTTGAAAATGAAGTGGCATATTCAACTCCCGAGTTCATACCATGTGACACATAAGTATTAAACAGCAGTTTTTTATTCGCAACGTCAATTACATACAACCTTTTGTTCCGGGAAGACTGGGTGAAATCACATATCGACAGCACACTTGACTTTTTCAGTTCTCCTTTTTTCAGCAGGTTATGATAACCTCTCCAGGCATATTCAAAAGCCTTCTGATTCAAACCGGACTTGCCCAGTTTCATGGAATCATACAGCGTCATGGCCTGTTCGATCACCATCTTTACTTCAAACGCTTTTTTCGCTTCCGCAGTATTGGAATAATCCAGGTTCTTGTCGGAAACGGCACTCACGAGTTTCTCAGACAATACCCTGTCTGCTACAGGAGAAGTATAAGAAATATGTTTAATGGTCTTGTTGGTTAATACAGGGATATGGTAAGTAGCTGCTACTGCAGTGGTGCTTGTAAAAAGATCTACTTTCTTGTGATTGCTGGAAATAAGAACCGGTGAGGTAATGACCAGGAGTGACACACTGCTGGTAGACACGAGTTTAGACAACGTTTTCATGACGAAGGGTTTTAAAAGTTTCAAAAGGGTTCGAGTCAAATTCAACCGGCATTTCGTGCCAGTCGGGTTTTTCGTCGGGTACCACACAAGGAGCAAACAGGTAATCTTCTTCGGATGAATTCCTCAGGGTCTTGTTCCAGGCGTCGTAGTATTAGATGGATACTCTTAGCAGCAATAACGACATCTTCTACCTGATATTGCGTATTAGAACTACAGAAGATCGATGCGTTACTGAAATCAAATGTTGCAAATAATCCGTGTAATCCATAATTTTTTCGACGAATGAATCATTTTCGACGACGAAGGGAACAGCTCAATTTGCTTCCGTATGTAAAGAACTATTCCTACTATTTCAAGCTTGGTACCAAAAAATAAAGAAGCATCCTAATCAGACAAAATATCCAATGCACCGAGTTCAATATGAAAGCATTAGAAAACAAAATTCAGTTCGGAACGCCATGCCATAAACATGAAACCCGGGCTTATTTCTTCCATCATTTGGAAGGTTTTTCCAAAATTGAGAAAACCGGAGTAAAAACCGGGCTTTGGATTGGATTTGCGGAGCCTGAAATAAGTAATAATAGTCTAGTGATTGCTTTTATCAGAGAAGGAAATGCGGGAACCGGATTCAATATTAAGTTTCAACGCATCGAGTTTTTCATTCAGTGACCGCAGTTCACGCAGGATAAGCCAGAAGGAGTCCTGACTCGCATCCTGTGCCACGCTGGTACCCGCCTCGTTCATCGCATAGGCATTTATCAGAGCAGCTTCGCCGGAAGGAATTACGGTTTCCTTATCTGTAGCCGGCAAAGATTTTTTCTGCAGATCGGCATGCAGAAGATCCTGTAGTCCGACCTTAAAATAATC
>DASRLM010000545.1:0-2008 GCA_035648455.1 Puia sp.
CCTGCAACATTTTTGGCAGTCTCCCCGATTTGCTGATCTAACAGTACCTGTTGCTGTTCCAGCAATTGGCGTTGCTCATCATCCAAAAACGCAAAAGTATCTTTTTGGATGACCAGATCCCGTAATTCCTGTTCAGCAGCTTTATATTTTTCGTAAACAAGCTTTGAAATTTCAGAATAAACATAATTGCCGGTAAGCTTTTCCAGCAAAGACGCCTTTTCGTCCTTGCTGGCCATCAGGAACGCGGTAAAGTCACCCTGAGCAAGTAATACGGAACGGGTAAACTGCTCAAAATTCAGACCGACCAGGCGCTCCAGTTCTTTCAGGATTTCCGTTTTCGTTCCTGGGAACGGCAGGCCGGAATTCAAATTGGTCAGCGAAAGGGTTTCCGCCTGCAACGCCCCATCGATCCTCCCATAGGCTCTTTTTACTTTCCAGGAAGCTTTATACTTTCCCCCATCGACGCCGACAAAATCAATTTCGGCATAGCCGTCTGCCGTACCATCCCGCAGTATACCCCTAACATCCCCCTGTGCTATGGTTGAGCCTGATGAATCGGAAACATCAATCCCCATTTCCTTTCCCTGCAAATAACGAGGCGTCTTCCCGTATAAGGCTAAACAGATCGCATCGAGGATCGTCGATTTCCCGGCGCCGGTCGGGCCGGTAATGGCAAAAATACCCGCTGAGCAAAGCGGCTCCTGGGTAAAATCGATCCTGGTAGCCCCCTCCAGTGAGGCCAGGTTTTTAATGCCTATCGCTAAGATTTTCATAACGCTTCCCTTTGTGAAATTTCGGTGCTCACCTCGTTAAAAAGTTTGACCAGGATTTCCGGCGGCGGCGCCTGGTATTTAGCTTGGTACATACTTTGAAATACCTCTGCCGGTTTAATATCCGTTAATTTCCGGCCTGAAATGAGTTCCGTGGTAGGATCATCAGTTTGTACCGGGTGCTTCGCGTCTATTTTGGCCAGGCGGTAATGTTTTCCCTGTAGCGCTGTTTCGATCTTGTGCCGCAATCCGGGTTCCGGCGCGTCCAACAATACGCGAACTTCGAGGTAGGGCGCAAGTTTCGTTAAAGGCTGCTCATCCGGTAAGGAGCCAAGTTCAGCGAGAACTGCATATAATGGCTGATGGGTGCCCGGAACCCTTTTCAAAGACACAGCTATCGGAATTTCTATTGCCTTAAGGCTGGTCAACGCGCCATTTTGAAGTTCAAAACTCAAGATTTGGTGCTTATAGTTCGCTTCTGTAAAAGACATAGGTATCGGACTGCCACAATAACGGATATGATCCTTACCTCCAACTTTCTGGGCTTTATGGATATGTCCAAGCGCGACGTAACTAAGCCCGGCTGGTAACGCATCCGCAGCGATGCACTCGACTCCGCCCATGATCGGCCTCTCGTCTTCATCGTCAGATGTTCGTTCCGAACCAGCAGCGGTCAAGTGCCCCATCGCAATGATCGCCTGCCCTTCCTGTTGACGCGCCACTGCCGCTGCATAGACGGCGCTATACATCGCTGCTACGCCTTCGGCATAAGGATCGCTGCATTCGGCGATTGTAGGATATTCCCCGGTTCGTAAGAAAGGCACCGCGAGGCACAAGGCCTCTACTTTGCCACTGTCACCTGTCAATGGGATTACCAGCTTGTCATAATCAAGGGCTCCATTAGCATCCCGTTCGACCAGGCCGATTATATGAATATTGGAAGATTCGAGCAGGGGTTTAGGTGCTTCCAGCCTGGAAGGCGAATCGTGGTTTCCCGCAGTAACAATAATTTGCAGGTCCGGGTTTGCTTTGGTCGCCCCATTTAGGAAAGTATAAAACATTCGTACGGATGCCGCTGAGGGATTAGAAAGATCAAAAACGTCCCCGGATATCAATAGTACGTCGACAGCTTCGCTGGAAATTGTGTCCACCAGCCATTTTAGAAATTGCTGATGTTCAAAAGTACGGTCATAAGCGTGGAAAAGTTGGCCAATATGCCAGTCCGCTGTGTGTAGTAT
>DASRLM010000546.1:0-2459 GCA_035648455.1 Puia sp.
AACCGTTTTACCACAGGCCATGGCCTCGGCGGCCACCCGTCCATATTGTTCCTTCCAGGCAGGAATGGTAATGGAAGGCACCACGATCAGATCCGCTGCATTCATGTACGCGGCTATTTCGGTATGGGAGGGATTGATAAAGACCACCCGTTCCGCAATGCCCGCGTTTTTTAGTAATTGATTTATTTCAGCATGATAAGCAGAAGTGGACGGGTCAAAAGAATCCATCATGAGCTGCCAGGAATAAGATTTCAGTTCAGCAAGGGCCCCGATCAGGATATGAATCCCTTTTTCCCTGGTGAGTCTTCCGAAATACGAAATCACTTTTTCCTTAAGTGCCAGCCGGTCCCTGATCTGCTGACGGGAACCAGCATCGGGGTAGAAGTACGCCGGATCAAAACCCAGGGGCATGAAGCGGACATTGTGATAACCTGCTGCTTTAAAAAGTCTTTCACCGTCGCGGTTAACCGTGAACAATCCATCCACCAGGTTCCGGCTCTCTTTCAGCATAATCCGCTTGATGATCGCCGCGGGCATGGCCTTCCATCCTCTCCTGTTTATGGCCGAGCTTATATCCAGGGAAAGATTTTCGTTGGAGATGCAAAACAACCAGGCATTATTTTTTTTGCACCATTTCCCCAGCTGTATGCTGAGTCTGCTCACCGGATCGTTATCCAGTAAAATGATCCGGGGTCTTTTCTGATCCAGCAATTCCATCAGGGACTCAAAAAGATAGGTGCGGGGATTATTGCCCTTCAAATTCAGATAGTGAAGGGGCGGATCCGCAGGCTGGGGCGGTTCGGCCGTTTTTTCCCCGGAGGCAAAAAGCAGGGTTTTTGGTACCACGATTTCAAGGTTCCAGTTATCCTTTTCCAGCAGATGATACACGTTGCGGTTGATCGCAGTAAAACAGGCATGGGAGACAACCAGCAGATCTATCATTGGCGGGAAAAATTTTCTTTGCAAAATTGTAAAAGCCGTTCCAGTTCGAGTTCAACGTCGTTGGGCATTTCATAACCTTCTGCCAGCAGGCGGTCAATGGAAAAATGCAATGCCGGCTCTTCCGATGGCGCACAACCTGCGGGCAATTCCAGCGGAATATTTTTTTGGAGAACCGTTACCGCTGATCTGATGATGGCATCTGCCATGTCCAGTACGCGCATGCTGATTCCCGAACCCAGATTATATATATAATGGTCCGGTATTTTGGTCCGTTTCAAAAACCGGGCAATCACTTCTTCCACATCGGAGAGGCAAATAAAATCGCGCGACTGACACCCGTTGGAACTGAGCGCTAATTTTCCTCTTTCCACGGCCTGCCTGCAAAGATCATTCGCCAGCAGCGTCCAGCGGTTTACCTGTGCAGTAACCGGGGCGCCGAAAGCATTGGAAAGCCGGAACACCGTTCCGCCGATCCGTTTTTGCATACAGGCCGCCAGCACATAATCTTCCGCCGCCCTATGGGTAATGGCATACGGATGTGCAGGCATGGGCAAGGTCTCCTCAGACAGGCTACCCTGCAGCGGCGAACCATAAATATGGGCAGTGGAAAAATAAATAAAACGTTCCACTTTCCTGCTGATGCTGTTCTCCAGGATCATGCGCGTTTCATCCACGTTCACGCGTATGGCGTCAGCAGGATGCTTCACACTGTCGTGTTCATTCAGCGAAGCCAGGTGTATTACAGTATTAATAAAAGCGGGGAAAGTGGCTGCGGACAATAATAAGGAATGATCTATGCGCCGTGGATTGCCATGGAGGCGCAGGACGTCTTCCGATACATTTTTCCTGGACCCCACCCATACTTCATGCTCTTCCGAAAGCCTCCGGGTAAGCCTTCCCCCCACAAATCCAAATCCACCGGTAATTAAAATTCGGTTCATGTAAACCCGTAATAGGGAATCAATTCATTTTGTATAGGTAACGTGTCAGCATCATCCGGGTCATGCGGAATACTGGCAATGTTCAACAGCATATTGAGGTCGTCCGACAATCCCTGAAACGCCATCCAGACACCCGGGGGGACCGTCAACCGCTGATAGTTCTCTTTTGACAGGATGATTTCGCGGATAATCCGGTGCTGACTGCTTTCTTTCCGGTCGTCATACAACACAAAACGAATCGCACCGGATGGGACGATCAAATTCAGCAACATGCTGCGGTGTTTTTTCCAGCCCTTAACCGAATTTTTATTTACGATGGAAAAATAAGCTTCACCGAAACCATGAAAAGAGGCTTCCGTTTGCTTCAGTGCATGCATTACATTTCCTGAATCGCCGGGAATGATGCGCAGCGGGGTAAGCATCACTTCATCTACAGTACCCATGCCATGGACTTTTTTTTCGCTTCGGCCGTGTATTCCCCGATCTGATCCAGCGTATAGCTGCTGATATCCTTTTTGTTATTGTAATAGTGATCATACCATTTCCCGGTGAACCTGGCTGTACCTTCAAAATCCA
>DASRLM010000547.1:0-2895 GCA_035648455.1 Puia sp.
TTTTCCGGCACGAACCGTCAATTCGGCTTCCAGCTTACGATCGCCATCCAAACGGTTACCGCCCGCATCAACAAAACCAAATTTTCCACGTTGCATACTCAATACGGCTACATCGGCAACGGCACCTTCCGCTATTTGCCCGAGGTCCTCGCGTTTGATAGACTTAGCCGGAAACCAGGTAGCGCGCCGGACAACATCTTCAAGGCTCATCCCCATATTTAAGTATTTGGACATTACATTCAGTATGCTCTTCATACCGGCATTCATACTGAACCGATGCAGATCCGTACCAAATGAATTGGGTGCAAGTCCCTGTTTCAGGGCCGGTATGGCTACGCTGAACCAGAATCCGGCGCCGCCATGCCCGACATCAAAGAGAATACCTCTCTTTTGGGCGGCCAGGACAAAGGGCCGCACTTTGCCGAGGCTATCGGTAACCGGCATTCTTTCAGAAACGTCTTCATAGGCATGCGTGAGTATATCTCCCGGCCTCATGCGGTTCAATTGGTCTTCCAGCGACAATTTCGGAAGATGGCATTCCACCAGCAATGGGGTTCCGGATAAACGCCCTGCTTCAACAGCCCTGTCGAATGCTGTCCATTCATTGCCATCATAATGACCAATCTGCACACCCACGATAATATCCGGGTATTTCTTAATGGTGAATGACGTCATCTGCGGATCCATGTCATGCACATCCTCTTCACCGGGACTGCCGCTCATTCCGGAACCTGCAATATTCAGAAAAGCGAGTACGCGGGTTTTGGACTGGTCAATAACCTGATGTTTGAAAACAGGAAAATTCCGCCAGCCGGAAGTGCCTGCATCCACCACGGTGGTCACTCCGGACTTGAATGTAAAATCATCCGGCGACAAACTGTAGAAACCATCAGCAAAAGTTTCCGGCTTGCTTCCAACAAATACATGGGTGTGAATATCAATAATCCCGGGTATTACATACAAACCGGTCGCATCTATTACTTTCTTTCCCTGAGTGGCAGGAATATTAACGGCAATCTTAGCAATCTTTCCTTCGTTTATAGCAATATCCATTTTAGCATCCACCTGATTCTTCGGATCAATCACATGACCGTTCTTTATTAAAATATCGTAGGTCTGGGCATGGGCAATCGCCGGAGCGCTGTCTCTCACTTTAGCTACTTCCAAAGGGCTTACCGGACTGGATTCATTTTTGAACCGCCTGTTCTTCCGGATAAAACTTGTGATAGACGCCACTGCACCATCATCCAAAAATCCACCATGCGCGGGCATCAGGCCATTGTAGGTTTTTCCTAACACTTCCACATCACCCTGCAACCCATTCAGCACAATACCGATCAACCTTTCCTTATCTCCGTTAACCAGCTCAGAGCCAGCCAGCGGCGGATACCGGTTATTATCCCCCATGCCATTTCTTTGGTGACAGGTGGCGCAATAAGTATTAAATAATATACTGCCTTCCATCTGGCTACCCTGATTAAGTTTATCCTTAACCGGATCCGGTGTTTTGATGTAGGTTCTGGTTAATTTCCGATTTTCCATCTCAGCCAGTTGCTCCTTGCCGAATTTGGTTTTATCTCCTTTATACATTACCCGCCAGATCTTTCCTTTATTAGATTCGGAAATATACAGGGAGCCATCAGGACCTTCGGAAAGACCCATGGGCCGGTACTTCGCATCGCTGGTATTCGCAACCGTGTCCACTCCTGTAAAGCCGTCGGCAAATACTTCATACTGGCCGGTAGGCTTTCCGTTTTCAAAAGGAGCAAAATAGACGATATATCCGGCCTGGGGATAAGGGGAGCGGTCTGTGAAGCCGTGAAAAGCAATGAAAACACCTTTTTTATACCGCGCAGGAAATTGATCCCCCTGATAAAATAATAAATCCATAGGTGCCCAGTGACCGGGAAATCCCATCAGCGGCGTGTCGAATTTGGCAGCCCTCCCTATCGTTTTCCCATCTCCTCCATATCCGGGTTCCAGCATATTTTTTCCAAGCATCTGGTCATAATAGGAATAGGGCCAGCCGTAATCTGCCCCCTCCTTCACTTTTATTAAAGTTTCCGCAGGAAGCACTGCTGCCTGCCAGGACGTGTATTTGTTTGGAAATAACGTATGAAAATTATCAATTCCGTTCATTACTAAATACAAATGGTTATCTGCGGGATTCCAGGTCATACCCACAACGCTGCGGAGTCCGCCGGCAAACTTATACCCGTCTTTTTGTGTTTGCCCTGTTTTATCGGCATCAAACCTCCATATGCCGGCGTATTCTGAAAGTCCCGGTTCCGGATCAAGGCCATGGCCTTCCGGAATACCGGTTGGTCCATATAGCGAGAGATCCTGGCCGGCGTTCGTTGGCGCACCGAAAGGAACGTAAATGTGGCCATCATTATCAAAAGCTACCGGTTTGGTATTATGCCAGGTATGTTTTGCCAGCTGCCGGGCATCACTTACAATCACTTCCGTTTTTTCTTCAGGCACCAGGTCGCCGGAGGTCAGTTTAGTCCTCAGCACACTGGTTACGGTACTCGTATAGAGATACCCATCGTGAATGGTGACGCCGACCGCTGAACCTCCCACATCCGTATAATCCCCGAAATACACAATGGAGTCCGCTTTACCATCACCATTGGTATCGCGAAGTCCAACTGTTCCGCCCCTCCCTTTCATCTTATCGTTATATTCTAATTTCACATAGATATCCCCGTTGTCATTTACAGCCAGATGCCGGGCCCGTCCGACGCTATCCACAACAACAACCGCATCAAAACCGCCCGGAAGGATAAGGCCGCCATTACCCGGATCTCCCGGTGGCAGCTTTACCGGTCCCTTACACCGCGTTAATCCGGCAATACCTAAACCAAGAAGGACTGCATATGTAAATTGTTTGGT
>DASRLM010000548.1:0-6293 GCA_035648455.1 Puia sp.
AAATTAAACTCCACCTGGATACCCTGGATCTGCTGGCCCTTCACCTGATAAAAGATTCCCTGCAAATACATCTGGACCTCGACGGAGATTTTCCTTCCACCAATCCCGATGCCCTGCAGGGTAAAATGAATATATCTGACATAGCGGTTACCCGTGCGGGTAAAAGTATGCACACAGACAGCGTGCACATCATGGCAGAACATTCCGATACGACCCAATTGATTCAGCTTCGTTCCGAAATGGCCGATCTGGACTGGGAAGGAAAATACAAGTTAACCCAGGTCTCCGATGCCTTCCGGCAACTGATCAACACATACTATAAACTCCCGGGAAAAACGGATACGGCCAGGGTATCGGCGGAGGACTGGAGAATGAGGATCGCGTTGCGTGCTTCTCCTTTGGTGCTGGACCTGATGCCCTCTCTGAAAGGAACCGATAGTGTTCGGGGAAATATCAGCTTTAACAGCGCAGCAAATGATTTCAATCTGGAGCTGCTCGCTCCGAAAATTCAGGTGAATCAGAAAGTCATTCATCAGTTGAATGTCCGGGCAGCGACCGGCCATAATGCATTGGATTATTCTATCACGGTAGCCGATGCCGGACAAAAAGGATTTCAATTGTATCAGTCATCCGTTTATGGAAAAATTGCCAATGATAAATTTATAACGACCCTGTTGCTGAAAGATAAAAAAGCAAAACCAAGATACCGGCTTTCCGGTGGCCTGTCGACGGTACACGATGCCTTTCGGTTTGTTTTCAATCCCGACAGTCTCCTGCTGAATTACGATGCGTGGAATATTCCCGCAGATAATTTTGTTCAGTACGATTCCTCAGGTATCCTGGTCCGTAACCTGAACCTGGAACACCAGGGTGAATCGATCTCCGTGAATTCCAACGGCAACACGGCACAGTCACCGCTGGATCTTCATTTTTCCAACTTTCACATCCGCACCCTTACCCAGTTCGCGGAACAGGATTCGCTGCTGATGGATGGTCTGGTGAATGGTCAGGCAGAAATTAAAAACCTATTCAGCAAACCCCTGTTTACCGCCGATTTGAAAATCCAGGATCTGACGTACAAGGCGGATACCGTAGGCAACCTGGCCGTGAAAGTGGATAATGCCGAGCAGAATGCATTTACCGCCCACCTGTTGCTGAACGGCCGTGACAATGATGTTCAGGTCGATGGGAAATATTATGCCGGGGAAAGCCGGATGGACCTGGATATGAAAGTGAACCAGCTGAACCTGGCCTCCTTTAAATCATTTGCTTCTGCCCAGGTAAAAGACATGACAGGTTATTTAAAGGGCCACCTGAAAGCCAGTGGCAGCCTGGATAAGCCCGTGCTCGATGGAAATTTGTCATTCGACAGCGCCGTAATCATTCCCGTCATCACCGGTGAACCCCTGAGGCTCGGCAATGATCAGATCGGATTCGATCATGAAGGTTTCAATTTCTCCGAATTTTCCATGCTCGATTCCGCAGGCAATAAAGCAACCCTGGATGGGAATGTGTTTACGGATGATTTCCGGAAATACCGGTTCGACATGACTTTCTCCGCAGAAAATTTCCGCGTGGTGAATGCGCCGAAGGAACCGAACCGCACTTTTTACGGTAAACTAAACATCAATGCAGATGTAGATGTCACCGGCAGCCAGGACCTGCCAAAAGTGACTGCTGCCATAAAGGTGAATAGGAACACGGATTTTACCCTGATTCTTCCCAGCGATGATCCCGAAGCGGTGGACCGGCAGGGAGTTGTAGTTTTTGCCAACAACAAACAACCCGTCGATACCGTGCAATTCAAACATTTTCTGGACTCGCTCAGTTCCCATGCGGCATTGAAGGGTATTGATTTGTCGGCTGTTATCGAAACCGACAGCAATGCCCAGTTTACCCTGGTAATTGATGAGCGCAACGGAGATGCCCTGACCATGCGGGGCCGGGCCGAATTGTCCGGCGGAATAGATAAAAGCGGAAAAACCACCCTCACGGGAAACTATGAACTCGATAACGGATCCTATAACCTGACCTTAAGTGTGCTGCACCGGAAATTTGTTATCCAGCATGGAAGCACCGTCACCTGGTCGGGTGATCCGACCAAAGCAGACATCAATATCACCGCCATTTATACGGTTAATACAGCGTCTATTGACCTGGTGGAACAGCAACTGACCGGCCGGTCACCCGAGGAGGTGAATAAATTCAAGCAGCAGCTGCCCTTCCAGGTAAAATTACAAATGACCGGCAAGCTGCTGCAGCCACAAATCCATTTTGACATTGCGTTGCCGGATGCACTGCTGGCGATCTGGCCGGATGTGGATCTCAAGCTGCAGCAGATGCGCACGGACGAAGCAGAAGTGAACAAACAGGTATTTGCCTTACTGCTGCTGGGCCGGTTCATTACAGAAAATCCATTTGAAAGCGCCGCCGGGGGAACCAATGCCGGCACCATTGCCCGCCAAAGCGCCAGCAAGATACTGAGTGATCAGCTGAATCAGCTGGCCGGGTCCCTCATCAGGGGAGTGGATGTGAATTTCGATCTGAACTCCAACGAGGATTACACCACCGGTACAATGCAAAACCAGACCCAGCTGAATGTAAATGTTTCCAAAAGCTTATTCAATGACCGCATCCGGGTTAGTGTGGGGAGTGACTTCCAACTGGAACAAACCGATCCGAATCAAAACGCATCCAACATTGCCGGAGATGTAAACCTGGATTATAAATTGAGCCAGGACGGAAGATATATGATTCGGGTATACCGGAAGAATCAGTATGAAAGTGTGGTGGAAGGACAAGTGATTGAATCAGGACTCAGCTTTATCCTCACATTCGATTATGATCAGTTCAGGGAATTGTTTGAAAACAGGAAGGAAGAAAAGAAATTGAAAAAACAAAAGCACATCAAATCCGCGAAAGCGGGCAATTCAGGCAAATAAATTCCTGCAGATGAAAATGGCATTGATCAGGTTGTTGGTTTTTTTTACCATGGGGACCATGCTATTTTCCTGCAGCGAAACAAAGAGTCTGCAGGAGGGTCAATACCTGTATGACGGGGCCGCAATTGTCATTAAATCCGATCCAAAAATTAAAAAGGGTGAAAGAAAGGATCTGCATGCCGAACTCGAAACGCTACTTCGTCCGAAACCCAACGGCAGTTTTTTGGGTATCAAATTCAAGTTGTTGTTGTACAATGCTGCGGGAACGCCCAAGGGTAAAGGAATACGATATTGGATCAGGGAAAGATTGGGAGAGCCCCCGGTGCTGGCTTCCTATTCCGTATTGGAGAAAACGCGGATCGTATTGCAAAACCGCCTGGAGAACCGGGGATTCTTTAAAGATACCGTATTGCTGGATACCACGTACAAGGGCAGAAAGCTGCGTGCGAAATATACCGCGGAAATCGGCTATCAGTATAAAATCAGGCAGGTGGTCTATCCGTCCGATCCGGATTCCCTCAGTCAGCAGATATCCCGAATGGCAAAACGCTCCCTGCTGAAAAAAGGGGAGCCCTATAACCTCGACGTGATTAAAAATGAAAGGACAAGAATTGATACCCGTCTGAAACAAAGGGGATATTATTATTTCAGTCCTGACAACCTGTTGATCCGTGCCGATTCCACCGTGGGCGATCACCAGGTTGACATGACCCTGCTCATCAAAAAATCAACCCCACCGCAGGCCAGGGAGCAATACCGCATCGGCGAAGTAATTGTGTTTGCCGATTATGACATTAACTCCGATACGGGAACGGCAGTTCAGCAGGTTCCGAAATATAAAGGGTATACCATCATCGATCCGGGAAAGAAAATCAAACCGGAGGTCATCAGGAGCACCCTTGTTTTTAAAACGGGTGACCTGTATAACCGCCGTGACCACGATCTCTCCCTGAACCGGCTGATCTCGCTGGGCGTTTTTAAATTTGTGAAAGTGCGTTTTGACGAAACCGATACAGCCAGAAATAAACTCAATGCGTTTTATTATCTCACACCGGCCAGGAAAAAGTCCATTCGGTTTGAAGTGTCGGCCCTCACCAAATCGGACGATGCCAATGGGGGACTGCTCTCCGTAAACTGGCGTAACCATAATTTTTTCAGGGGCGCCGAATTGTTCACCGCCAGCGCCTATGGCGGATTGGAAAAACAGTTTATCGGCAAAGGGCGGAGCATTACGACGGATAAACTGGGTCTGGATTTCAATCTTTATCTGCCCAGGATCATGGCACCCTTTCGATTCAGGACCAACAGCGGTTTTATGCCCAAAACCCGATTCAACCTCGGATATGAATATTTTAATCAGAAGAACCAGTATGCTTTAAATTCATTTAAAACCAGCTTCGGATATATCTGGAAAGAAAGCGCTTCCAAGGAACATACCCTGGATGTTATCCGGATCAATTATGTAAACCCATCCCATATTGATCCGGCATTTCAACTGGGGCTCGATACCAATTTATTCCTGGCGCGCAGCCTGGAACGGCAGTTTATTATTGGGCCGGTATATAATTTTAACCTGAACACCCAGGTGATGCCAAATCACAGGAAGAATAATTTTTATTTCAACGGTAACCTGGATCTTTCTTCCAATCTGCTGGGCATTTTCTCCGGCGCCGACATCAACAAGGGGAAGGAGAAAAAAATATTCAACACCCCTTATTCCCAATACATCCGGGCGGAGGCGGATTTCCGGCACTATCTGAATTTCTCAAAATATACCGTGCTGGCTAGCCGGCTCACCGGTGGTATCGGTTATGCTTACGGGAACAGTTCAACGATGCCTTTTGTAAAACAATTTTTTGCCGGAGGCGCCAATGATATCCGGGCCTTCCGCTCCAGGTCACTCGGGCCGGGCACATTCTATGCCGGTAACCGGGATACCGCCTTCCTGGCCGATCAGCCGGGGGATATCAAAATGGAAATGAATACTGAATTGCGGTTTAAATTATTTTCGGTTGTACGCTGGGCCTTTTTTGTGGATGCCGGAAATATCTGGACCCTGAAAGCTGACTCATCCAGGCCGGGCTCCAGGATATCCGGAAATTTCCTGCAGCAGGTGGCTGTTGGCGTAGGAACGGGCCTGCGCATAGACGTAAGCATCCTGTTAATACGACTCGATCTCGGGATACCCGTGCGGGAACCCTATCTACCCGAACACCAGCGATGGCTATTTGATAGTAAAAACCTTGTTTTTAATTTCGCGATCGGGTATCCGTTTTAATTTCCTCATATTTGTATTAAACCAAAATCCTTATGCGTTCATTTCCGGTTAAAACGGGCATTTTATTTTTCCTGGTCTGTGTTCCCTGCTGGCTGCTTTCACAAATTCCACAGATCGTTACGGACCATGTGGGATACGAGGATAACCTGTCCAAGCGGGCTATACTGGTTTCTGATAACAATACTCCGCCGGAAACATTTCAACTCATCAGTGCGGAAAACGGACAAGTGGTATTTACCGGAAAAGCAGTCTTCAGCGGGCCGGTGGACAAATGGAAAAACTGGAATTTTTCGGTTTTGGATTTCAGTCCATATACCGTTGATGGCACGTACAGCATCCAGCTTGGTTTTCAGGGGAAAAACCTGGTTTCCTATCCTTTCATTATTGGAAAAAATGTATTGGAGCAATCCACGATATCCAACCTCCTTTATTATTTCAAGGGACAACGAAGTTCCGGGTTGCTGGATAAAGCCGATCACCATTTATCGCTGGAAGGCAAATCTGCCGGGGGCTTTATTGATGCGCACGGCGGATGGTATGATGCCACGGGGGATTATGGAAAACATCTTTCGCATCTTTCCTTTTCCACTTATTTCAATCCTCAGCAGATTTCTTTTACCGTATGGAGTTTATTGACTACCTATAAAATACTGATCCGAAGACCGGGAACAGACTTCCGTCAATACAACAGGAGGATTCTGGATGAAGCCATGTACGGGGCAGATTACCTGACCCGGATGCAGGCGCCGAATGGATCTTTCTACCGCTCTGTTGGCGCGCCGGGACCGGGTAAATTGGCTAAGGACCGGGTGATTGCGGCGGAAAGCAAAGGATATACCATTAAAAAATCAAAGGATCAGTCTTTTGGTCCACGCCAAAAGGATAACGACTGGCGCAGTTTCCAGGCCAGTTACCGGTCAGGTGGCGGCATGGCCATTGCTGCGCTGGCCCTGGCATCCACTTTTGATACCACCGGCGAATATAAAAACAGCGATTACCTGAAGGCAGCGGAGAATGCCTTTGACTTTCTGGAGAAAAACAATGTTTCCCTGACCAACAATGGAAAGGAAAAC
>DASRLM010000549.1:0-2977 GCA_035648455.1 Puia sp.
ATCTGGGACAAGCGGGAGAGGGAACTTTTTATTGCCCGCGACCGGCTGGGCGTAAAGCCCTTATATTATTACCGGGATGAAGGGACTTTTATTTTTGCCTCGGAGATCCGCGCTGTATTGACGATGGGAAAAATAAAGCGGAAAATGGATCCTTCAGCGCTGATGGAATATTTCCGGTATCAGTCCATCGGATTTCCTTTTTCTCCCATCCAAAACATCTGTCAGATGGAAGCCGGTACCTGGATGCGGATAAAGAATGGTGAAGTTAAGACGCATCAATACTGGGATCCCACGGCTAAAAATTATGATTTTGATTTCACCAGTCAAAAAGAGGTCAGGCAAAAAGTAAAAGCACTTTTGCTTCAGTCGGTCAGGCGCAGGCTGGTGAGCGATGTGCCTGTCGGCGCGTTTTTATCCGGCGGCATCGATTCCAGTGCAGTGGTGGGGCTCATGGTGGAAGCCGGCGATCCGTCTCCGCATACCTTTAATATTTCATTTGATGAATCGGAGTACGATGAATCGAAATACGCAAATCTCATTGCCCAAAAATTCAATACCCGGCACGAGCAGATCAGGTTGCGTCCCGAAGTAATGCTGGAAGAACTCACCAATGCCCTGGATGCCATGGATATTCCCAGCGGGGACGGCATCAACACCTATGTGGTTTCAAAAGCCATTCATCAAAAAGGAATCCGCGTGGCACTATCGGGTGTGGGCGGAGATGAGTTGTTTGTCGGTTATCCCATATTCGAACATTATATCCGGCTGCAGCAAAAGCGTTGGATCTGGAAAACGCCGGCAGCGTTGAGAAAAGGCTTTTCCGGATTCCTCGGAAAGGGAGCAAAAAAAGATAGGATGCGTCAATTGCTGGCCATGCCATCACCGGCAATAGAAAATGCATATCCTTTACTCAGGCAATTACTATCACCGACCGCTCTGCAGGAATTGACTTTACTGAATGAAGCAGGCGAGCAAACCCTGGCGAAACAATTAATGTCAAAAAAAACGGCGTTGGGCAAACTGCCTTTTTTTAGCCAGGTTACCGCCGCGGAATACCTGGGCTATACCCAGCAAACCCTGCTGAAGGATACGGACCAGATGAGCATGGCCAGTTCGCTGGAGATACGCGAGCCTTTTTTTGACCAGGACCTGGTGGAATTCGTGATGTCCATTCCCGATCATTTCAAGGTGCCAGTGTATCCGAAAAGCCTTCTGGTAGAATCATTGAAACCCATGCTGCCCGATGAAATCGTGCACCGTAAAAAACAGGGATTTGTTTTTCCGTGGAACGAATGGATGAAAAATGAACTGCGTTCCTTCTGTGCATCGCATATTGGGCATATGGCGCAAAGGGACTTTATTCAGGGAGAAAAGCTGATCCTGATGTGGAACCGGTTTTTATCCGGCGATCCCGATATACGCTGGCAGGAGATCTGGCTTTTTGTGGTACTGGATTACTGGATGGACAAAAACGGCTGTGAATAACAGGACACCATGCTGACACGAAAGCAAAAAGTACGATATTTTCTGGATGCCCTGATGGCGACGGGACAGAAACTGCAATGCCCTTTCTGCCAAAGTGATCAATGCGCGGAGATAGACAGAAAATATTACATCACCCGGTTGATGGAATGCGGAAACTGTCATTTATACTTCCGGTATCCGGTGGATAAAAAAGAAGAAAACGCCAGTTTTTATCAAACGGAATACAAGGAAAAGGATAAGATCACCACGGACCTTCCGGATGCGGCATCATTACAGCAGATGAAAGATAGCCGGTTTGAAAATTCCAACAAGAACGGCAAACGGTTCCTGAATCTGTTTGCGCAATTGTTCCCGGATCAAAAATCGCTCAGGATCGTGGACTATGGATGCAGCTGGGGTTATATGACCTATCAATTCCAACAGGCCGGGCACCGGGTACAGGGATGTGAGATATCGCGGTTCAGGGCCGGTTACGGGATAAAAAATCTGGGCGTGCAGATAGCGACAAATGAAAGCGACTTAAAAGGGAATAACCAGATTTTCTTTTCATCCCATGTAATAGAACATCATCCCGATATAAAAGGAATGATCCGGTTGGCGGAATCGCTGCTGATAAAAGGCGGTTATTTTATTGCGGTTTGTCCGAATGGCAGTCCGCCGTACCGGCGCGAACATCCCGAAGCCTTTCACCATGCCTGGGGAAAGGTGCATCCCAGTTATTTGAACGGTGATTTTTATAAAAAAGCATTTGAGGGCAGACCCTATTATATTGGCAGCAATCCGTTTCAGATCCGGCACATCCATCCGTTGGAGGATCAGGAGTTTATTGTAGATGACCTTTCGGGGGAGGAACTATTAATCATTGCGCGGTTTAGCTAAACAGGTTGCTGTTGCCCGAAGAACCATTGGATTGGTGGACCGTAAATTAAAAATGAATTTCTATTGGTGAAGAAAAAGATTATGATCCTCACGGATTGGTACGAGCCTGGTTTCAAAGCCGGGGGACCCATACAGTCCTGCAGGAATTTTGTAGCGGCCATGCATGAATTGTATGAGATTTCGGTGTTGACCGGCGACCGGGACCTGGGTGATGCGGTCGCCTATCCCGGGATCCAAACCGGTCAATGGATAGACCGGAGTCCGGGCATAAAGCTGTGTTATGTTTCGAAGAAGACCCTGAAACCTGCTCTGATGAAGGATCTTATCGATTCGCAGCAGCCGGATTTCATATACCTCAACAGCGTGTATTCCCCGCGCTTCAGTATTTTGCCCATGTTCCTCCTCTGGAGGAAAAAAATCAGCGCCGTCTTCGTGATGGCACCCCGCGGCATGCTTCAGGCAGGGGCCGTGAAATTTAAACCGATAAAGAAAAAGTTATTTATTTACCTGCTGAATGCCCTGGGACTTCCTGCCAAAATGCATTTTCATGCAACGGACGACCAGGAAAAGAAAGACATACTTCGTCGCCTTCCCCGCGCGGGCCGGGTGGATG
>DASRLM010000550.1:0-5026 GCA_035648455.1 Puia sp.
GTTTTTATGACTTTGTTCATGGCTTGCATTTAAATAACAAATGTACGATGCAGAGGTTCGTTTAGATTGTCAATACGCTGACAAGAGCAGGGAAACTGTTTTCTCTAATGTTAATAAATGAACTTTTTGGAAGGCTTTTCCGTAAGGAAACCCCGTATTTGTTAAAGGAATTGTAAGAATGCTGCACTATATTTGTTTCTAAGCTAAAACATCATGTTCAATCTGATTCTCTTCGGGCCTCCCGGAAGTGGCAAAGGCACCCAGTCTGAAAAGCTGATTGCCCGATTTGGTTTAAAGCATCTGAGCACAGGCGATATCCTGCGCAGTGAAATCCGGAACGGAACTGCGCTGGGACTTGAAGCGAAAAACCTGATGGACCAGGGACAACTGGTTCCGGACGCTGTAGTGATCGGCATGATCCGCACCGCCCTCGAAAATAATCCGGATGCCAAGGGGTTCCTGTTCGATGGATTTCCACGAACCAATGCCCAGGCAGACGCCCTGGATGCCCTGCTTTCCGAGAAAAATACGTCCATTCATATCGTGCTGGCCCTGCAGGTTTCCAAAACAGAGCTGGTAAAAAGGTTGCTGAACCGTGGCCTCACTTCCGGAAGAACTGACGATGTGAATGAATCGATCATCGGTTCACGCATTGAGGAATACGAAAGAAAGACTGCCGCCGTTGCTGATCATTACAAGAAGTTTAATAAGGTGGTGTTCATTCCCGGGGAAGGATCTGTTGGGGAAATTTTTGCAAAACTGAGCAAAGAGATTGAGGAAAGAGTTGACGGATGACGGTTGACCGACTTCAGGTGCGAATTCGCGCATGAGATCGGTCAACCGTTATCCGTCATCCGTCATCCGTCTCATCTTTCTTAAAATTCCAGATCCCTTTTCTTCAATTCCTTTTCCACGCGAACGGAAATCCGGATACTGATTTCATACAACAGGATGAGGGGAAGGGCCACGATTGTCTGGCTCATCCAGTCCGGCGACGGCGTAATGACCGCAGCAACAAATAAGATGGCCACATAGGCGTATTTGCGATAGGTGCGCAGGAAAGCGGGCGTGATCAGGCCGATGTGGGTAAGTACATAACTGATCAGGGGAAGCTGAAAGGCAATGCCAGATCCGATCAGGATGTCCAGCAGGTTATCCAGGTAATCGTCCAGTGTTGGCCGCGTAATGAGCATACCCGACATGCCCAGCTTATAATTGGATAGAAAGCTGAATGTAAAAGGCGCCAGCAGAAAATACCCGAAAGAAATTCCCAGCAGGAAAAAGAAAGTGACAAAAAATATGGACCCGCGGGTGCTTTTTATTTCCTTGGAAGACAGGGCCGGCTTCACGAAACGCCAGAATTCCCAGAAAATATAAGGAAAGGCTATGATAAATCCGCAAACGAAAGCAATGGTTATGCTGGAGATGAATTGCGAGCCGAAAGCAGTAGTCTGCAGTTGCACATTGGCGGCAGGCAGGCAAAGCGTTTCCCCGATATGCAGGAGATGACTCAGTTTACAAAGCCCCACCACCGAAAGAAAGTCACTTTTTAAAGGACCCATGATGATGTTTTCGAACAACCAGTCAATCTTGATAAACGCCAGGATGGCAATAATAACGATGGCCAGCACAGACCTTACGATATGCCAGCGCAATGCTTCCAGATGTTCTATGAACGACATTTCTGACTGCCCGGGGTTCCTGCTAAAAAATTTCAAGGCCATATTTCACTGGGGTGCCATTTGTAAAGGCGTCGCAAAGGTAATTTGAAAAGGACTTACGTCGAAAAGGAGTCTAAAGATTTCTGAACGGGTTAAAATCACTTGAGCAGCTTCATTTTAACCATTTCAATCCGGGTATCGCTCACGCTGAGGATCTCAAATTCGTAGTCATCAATGATGATGTGTTCCTTCAGCCTCGGAATGGCTTCATGGCGGTTAATGATAAACCCGGACAGGGTTTCGGACTCATTTTCCGGAAATTCCATATTATATTTCTCGTTCAGATAATCCAGTTCCAGGCGCCCTGCAAAGATGAATTCATCATTGGATAATTTCTTTTCCTCAAATTCTTCCGTATCATATTCATCCCGGATCTCGCCAAAGATCTCTTCCAGCAGATCTTCCATGGTAACAATACCCGCCGTACCGCCAAATTCATCCACTACCCAGGCAATACTTTTCCTTTCCTTACTGAATTTGCTGATCAGGTCCGTTGCACTCATGCTTTCCGGAACCGCGGGTATCGGCAGCAGGATATCCCCGATCTGCCGGGGCGCCTTAAACAGGTCCAGCTGATGAATGTATCCCTGCACGTGATCGATATTTCCTTCGTATACCACCAGTTTACTCAGCTTGCTGCTCACAAACTTTTTCCGGGCATCGTCAATGGACAGGCGCGCGTCTATCCCTTCTATCTCCTTTCTGGGGATCAGGCATTCCCGCACCTTCACTTTAGGCAGGGAAAGCGCCGCTTCAAAGAGTTCAGTATTCAATTCCTGTTGTGGCTCATCCCCTTCGCCTGTTTGCCGGAAGAAATTCCCCAGATCCGCTTTGGCAAAAAGATCCTTGCCCTCATCAATGCGCACGTTGAATACATATTTCAGGATCCATTCGCTCACCCGGGTAAAGAAAAGGGAAACAGGGTATAGAACGTTGTAAAAGAAATTACTGATGGAGGCGAAAAAATCCAGCAGGCTGTCGCTCTTCGCCCTGAAAAGCGCCTTGGGGATGAGTTCTCCGAAAAAAAGAATGAACAGGGTTGACATGAATGTTTCAAACAGGAGCCTGAATATATCCACCCAGGCCTGGGGAACAACGGTCTTTTTAATGATGAATTCCCATAAAGGAGATAAGGTTTCACCCACCAACAGGCCAAAAATAACCAGGAAAATATTGAACCCAATGAGCATGGCACTGATGAAACGGGACGGATGGTCCAGCAACCGGGAGAGCAGGATGCTGCGGTGCAGTCCCTGTTTTTTTTTGAGCTCAATGGTCAGCCGGTTCGCGTTGGCAAAAGCGATCTCAATGCCGGCGAAAAAAATAATCATCACCCAGGCGATGATGATCCAGATAAGGGTATTGGTATTGATCATCTAAATACGAATATAGCGGGAAAAAGCCAGAGTTACCAGCCCGGAACGGGGATTCCCTCCTCCTTAAACAATCCCGAAATGATGGCTCCGGCTTCCAGGCATGCCCTTTCCAGGTTGTCGTTGATGATGATTTTGTCAAAATGCTGACGGAAGGAAATTTCATAGGCGGCCTTGTTCAACCGGTCCTGCAATGCTTCCGGCGATTCCGTTGCCCGCAATTCCAGGCGGCGTTTTAGTTCTTCAATAGAAGGGGGCTGTACAAACAGGGACAGGGCACGGCCCTCATATTGCTGCTGAACGTGAATGGCTCCTTTTACATCTATGTCCAGAATGGGTATCTTCTGCATATCCTTAATGCGCTGCAATTCTGTTTTAAGGGTACCATAATACTTTCCTTCATACACCATTTCCCACTCTATGAATTCGTTGTTCTGGATCTTCTGGTGAAATTCCTCCAGGCTCATAAAATAATAATCCACACCATTGATCTCATCGGAGCGCTGACGGCGCGTGGCGGCTGAAACAGAAAAGGCAAGCTGGGGGAAATGATGCAGCAGGTACCGGGTGATGGACGTTTTGCCTGCACCGGAAGGGGCCGTGATGATGATCAGCATCGGTTGTGAAGTTTTATACCTGACTACTTTAAATTCTTTTAATAGATGCTCCCAGCCTGTTCAGGCGTTCGTCAATATACTGGTACCCCCGGTCAATCTGATCAATATTCTGGATCACACTTTTTCCTTCGGCGCTCATGGCTGCAATGAGCAAAGATACTCCGGCGCGGATATCGGGACTGCTCATGGTGATGCCGCGTAACCGGTGGGCCCTTCCCAGACCAATCACTGCCGCGCGATGCGGATCACAGAGAATGATCTGCGCCCCCATATCCAACAGTTTGTCCACAAAGAACAACCTGCTCTCAAACATTTTCTGATGGATGAGCACACTGCCCTTGGCCTGGGTGGCCACCACCAGCATCACACTTAATAGATCCGGGGTGAGTCCGGGCCAGGGATGATCATAAATGGTCAGCACCGAGCCATCCATATAGGTTTGTATTTCATAAAGATCCTGCGCCGGCACGTGGATATCGTCGCCCTGCACGTTCAGCCTGATGCCGAGCTGTCTGAACCGGTTGGGTATAACACCCAGGTTTGGCAGGCTGACATCCTTGATCAGGATATCACTTTGGGTCATGGCCGCCATGCCGATGAAGGACCCGATCTCAATCATGTCCGGCAGTATCCGGTGTTCCGTTCCGCCCAGATCCATGACGCCTTCTATCTCCAGTAAATTACTGCCTATGCCACTGATGCGGGCGCCCATGCTGTTGAGCATGTGGCAAAGCTGTTGTACATAAGGCTCACAGGCCGCATTGTATATGGTGGTGGTTCCGCTGGCCAGGGTAGCCGCCATCACTATATTGGCGGTTCCGGTTACCGATGGTTCTTCCAGTAAAAGATAAGCGCCTTTCAATTCAGGCGCCTCGAGTCTGAAATAATCGTCACCGGTATCATAAGTGAACCGGGCCCCGAGTTTTTCAAAACCAATGATGTGCGTATCCAGTCTTCTCCTGCCAATTTTATCTCCGCCGGGTTTCGGAACAAACACTTTTTTAAAACGCGCAAGCAGGGGACCTGCCAGCATCACCGACCCACGCAGCCTTCCGCTTTTTTTCCGGTAGCTTTCGCTGCTGAGATAATCCACATAAACATCGTCTGCCTGAAAACTGCAGGTATGCCGGGAGGAGCGGTTTATTTTAACACCCATCTCTTCCAGGAGTTCAATAAGCAGATTAACGTCGAGAATATCGGGAATGTTGGAGATGATTATATTCCCTTTAGTTAGTAATACCGCGCTGATTACCTGAAGTGCTTCATTTTTCGCTCCCTGAGGGATGATCTCTCCTTTCAGCCGGTGGCCGCCGGA
>DASRLM010000551.1:0-2747 GCA_035648455.1 Puia sp.
TGCCGATGGCTGTACGGAGACGCCAGCGGATTGAAAGACCCTGCTGAATGAGGCGATGAAAAAATAACCCCCGCACCGGCCCCTGATCTGATCGTTGCCAACGGCCTTTACTTCGGAAACATCTGAAAATATTAAATGGGCGGATGAAGATTGTGGGAACTTAAACCGGCAAAGCCCCGCATGACCGGTTGCCGTAAAATCGGCATTGATTCCATAATCTTCCAGGTTAACGCGGTAGTAATAAGGAGTGGCACGCTCCTGCTGATGCCGGAAAGCGGAACCATCCCCCGGAACATCACCGGTGAATGCTATCAGCCGGAAACTGCCATGCGATGACCAGCCGCTGTGATGATTTAAAAAACTGAAAGCTTTTATTCTTTTATCGGAATACATATAGCCATCCGGCGTGATCTGCACCATGCCAAAGGGAAGCAATACGCCCGGAAAGGTGGCTCCCCTGGCTTCCCAAACAGTCAAATGGCTTGATTTTTCTGTTCCGATGAACGGATTTACATAATCCACCGTTTCCTTAACCTGCGACCTTGTTCCCTGAGGCAGGACAATCCCTAAAATCCACAGGAACATACCCATTTTCACGATTCCACTTTTACTCATTGTTATCCACTTTGCATTTTCACTTTCTTATAAAATGTCTTTTTTATTTTGCGGTCCTGTAAAAAGCAGCGGGCAAATCTTTTTTCGTGCCAGCATCCGCCTGAAATTTCAAACTCAGGAATTTCGTGCTTTTGTCCTGTATATAACTCAGCTTGAATACATGAAGTCCTTTACCCAGCGCAATCCTTCCTGATTTTTCAACGTTAGAATGCGTGCCATCATTATCCACCACCAGCTGCTCGTCGATCCACAATTTTCCGCCGTCATCAGCAGACAGGAAAAAGGTATAGATCCCCTGTTCCGGAACCTGCACATATCCCTTGTACATCAGTCCCGCATATTCTTCGCGCGGCAGCTGGTCCAGGGAAATGTCCCTGGCGATGGTTTCTTTTACCGGTTTTGCGGTTTCGAGGTCATCCACGGATTTTGGTGATAATTCATAGGCACTCATCTGCAAACCATTTTGAAGTGAAGCTGTGCTTTTTATCGCAGGCAGATAATTTAATACGGTTATTTCGCTAGAAAGGGTATCCCCGGGCAGCGATCCGTCTTTAAATGACCGCGCGGAAAGTTTTACCGAATGATCGGCAAGAAAAGGTTTCGCGTATTTGGGTGAGGACAGTTCCGGTACCGTTCCATCGAGGGTATAGTGAATTTCCACACCCGGCTGACCGGTCATGGTGATCCGTGGTTTCAATGATTTCGCAGGATAGCTGATGTCAATGGTTGGGTTGCCGGCGAATTTTCCGAATGCACCAATTTTAATTACATAAGCAGCTTCGTCTTTTATTTTAGCCGGATCGAAGGCAGGGAAATTGACCTGTACATCCTTCCCCTGCTGCGTCCAGTCCAGCGTTTCACCGGTTTGGAGCTGGGTAATTTTGCTTCCCGGGGTCATGGTCAGATCCCTCAGCGCAAATTTTCCTTTGGGCCATACCGGCAGGATGGCGTATAAATTATTTTCAACGGGGTTGTAAGTAAAAAAGCATTGCATGACGGCATAACCCGGATCAGGATCCACCGTGAGTTTCAGCAATACATCTCCGCTGCTGGTGGCCGGATTATAATTCCGGTTGCCTTCGCTCCATTGCGCCTTTGTTCTCCACCGGACGGTATTGTAAATGGCTTCGTGGTTATATTTCATCCAGTTCCCGATCTGCAGCAATCTTTCCTGCATGATGGGTGGGATTTTTCCATGGCCGTCTGGCCCGATATCGAGCAGGAAATTGCCTCCTCCGCTCACTTTGTCCGCCAGCTGCAGCACCAGGGCCTTGGCGGAATTGTAATCCCAGGCATCTTCCTCACGGTTATACCCATACGAAAATCCCATACCCCGGCTTTCTTCCCAATAGTGATCAGAAAAATTTACGTTGGGTTGATATTCCGGCGTATACACACCGCCGTGTTTAAACCTGACCCCGTTGCCCCAGCGGTCGTAGGTGACCACCTTGTCTTTAATGGGACTTTCATTGTACATCCATTGCAGGAATTCCTTCGACTTCCAGAAATCGGCGCTTTCATCCCATTCACCGTCCGTCCAGAACACATCCGGTTTATAGGTGTTGATCACGTCTTTCATTTGCGGCCATTCATGTTCGTCCACATATTTTTTCCGGTCGGTCAGCCACAGGGGATTGTACCATTCATATAAGGAATAATAGAGTCCCGCATGAACCGTTGTTTTCCGCAGCGCCTTAAACAAATCGCCGAGCAAATCGCGATGAGGGCCAGCTACGGCTGCGTTCCAGGGAAATCCCCAGGAATCGGTAGCTTCCTTACTTGGCCACAAGGCAAAGCCATCATGGTGCTTGGAAGTGAGTACAACGTATTTCGCGCCGGACTCCTCAATCACTTTCGCCCATTCATCCGGATTGAATAATTCTGCTTTAAAGCGGTCTGCGATCTGGTAGTAAGTCAGGTCCCCGAAAACCTTTTTGTTATAGGCCACCGTGGCCGAATCGCCGCTCTTCAACCGGTTCTGGTACCATTCCGCATAACTTCCTTTGGGTGCAAATGCCGGTACGGAATAAACACCCCAGTGAATGAATATGCCAAATTTCGCATCCTTATACCATTGCGGTACCGGTCTTTTGTCCAGGGATTCCCAGGTGGCCTGATAGTTTTGCGCGTGG
>DASRLM010000552.1:0-2099 GCA_035648455.1 Puia sp.
TTCTTCTGAATCTTATTTCCAAACCCGTTCCGACCATTTTATTTGCAATTATCTTACCTCAGATCAGCAGGTTTTGTTTTTTATATTCTCCCGGCGTTTGTCCGGAAAACTTCTTAAAGGTCCTTGAAAAATAGGAAATACTGTCAAATCCGGTTTCCGCTGCAATACCGGAAATGGACAGGTCTGAAGTAATGAGCAGGAACTGGGCCCTTTCTATCCGCTTGCCCTGCACATAATGCAGAGGCCGATCACCGGTATACTCCTGAAAAAGACGGGAAAAGTAGTCGGGATGCTGATTCGCCCGCTGGGCCAGGTGGGTAACGGTCATGGGTAAATGCAGGTTCCGCTGAATAAACCGGACCACTTCCAGGATCTTTGCCGGAATGTTGGCTGGTTGTTTCAGTTGGAAGTCTTCCGCGGTAAGAAACCGGGAAAGCATCTGCAGGATTATGCCCTCCGTTTCCATAACCACGTGCAGCGGGCTTTTGTTATTCAGGTCCCGGAAGCCCTGTATGGTAGCATTCTTCTCATACACTTTCGGGTCCGTGGATCTCCTCAAACCCCTGTCAGGATTAAGTTGCAGGATACGACGGAAATATCGCTCATCATCCCCGGATGCCGGTATTTTCAGTATCCGGGAACAGGATGCAAATAGAGAATCCCCTTTCGGCGATTCTTCCATGATGTGCAGATAATAGAGGCTCAGATATTCCGGGCAGGAATAATTGCAGACCGTAAAGCTGGGAATCAGGTACAGGTTCCCGGTCCCGAGCGCGTGATTGTTTACCGGACTCGATAATTTGCCCTCCCCTTCATCCACCAGATAAAGACGATAAAACGGGCTGATCACATTGTGGTAATTCCAGTTTTTGTTCAATTGAACATAGTCAGCGTTCAGCAGCGAAAAAGTGGATCCTGTTCTGATTTTATCCATACTGTATTATGGTTTCCCGGCCAGTCCATATTAAAATAGGCATAAAAGTCGGATTTGTGCAAATCCCGTGGATTTTTGTGAAATTCTTTTGCCCCAACAAATTTTTACTTTTAGGGTAATATCTTTTTAACGATGCCCCTCCCGCCACGATCCCTTTTTTTATTTCTTGTGCCGGTCTGTTTCTGCGTTTGCTCCTGCGGGCCGGACCTTCCAAAAGATGTGCAGCAGGCTTATAAGGAACTGCCGAAGGAAATAGATTACAACAGGATGGTGAAACCCATTCTTTCGGATAAGTGTTTTACCTGCCACGGACCGGACCGCGCGAAGATAAAAGCCGGATTGAGGCTGGACATGGCCGAATCTGCCTACGGGGAGCTTCCGGAGAGTCCTGGCAAAGTGGCGATAGACCCGGGCAGCCCGGAGGGCAGCGAACTTTTCTACCGGATCCTGTCCCGGGACCCGCAATACAAAATGCCCCTGCCCGAATCCCATTTGCAATTGTCCGCAAGGG
The DNA here is from genome assembly GCA_035648455.1 of Puia sp. Lineage (GTDB taxonomy): Bacteria > Bacteroidota > Bacteroidia > Chitinophagales > Chitinophagaceae > Puia. The sequence continues at coordinate 1,446 of DASRLM010000552.1, forward strand.
AAAAAGCCATCCTGGTGAAATGGATCGAAAAAGGCGCGGTTTATAAACCCCATTGGGCCTTTGTAAAACCGGTAAAATCCACCGTGCCTGATGTAGAGAATAGTCACTGGACCGTTCGCAACCCAATCGATCATTTTATCCTGAACCGGCTGGCTCAGGAAAAAATGCAACCGGCTCCGGAAGCATCAAAGGAACTTTTGCTCCGGCGCGTATCGCTCGACCTTACGGGACTGCCACCCACCCTCCAGGAATTAAATGCTTTTGTGCTGGATAAATCGCCGGATGCTTATGAAAAACAGGTGGACCGCTTGCTGAATTCACCACATTACGGGGAAAAAATGGCAACGGACTGGCTGGACCTGGCCAGGTATGCGGATTCCCATGGGTATACGGTAGACAGGATAAGGGATATGTCGCCTTACCGCGACTGGGTGATCAATTCCTTTAACCGCAATATGCATTATGATCAGTTTGTACAATGGCAGCTGGCAGGCGACCTGATGCCTCATCCCACGCGGGACATGATCATTGCCACGGCTTTCAACCGCAACCATCCGCAGAACATGGAAGGCGGCATCATCGAACAGGAATTTCAAACGGAATATGTGGTGGACAGGACCAATACTTTCGGACAGGCTTTTATCGGCTTGTCGG
>DASRLM010000553.1:0-7541 GCA_035648455.1 Puia sp.
CCATTACATTGGAGGCTCCGCTGATGCTGGTGGCGCCGTAATTGCCGTGTTTGGCCACTTTTTGTCCCGCACCCGCCACGATGAAACTGGAAAGGGTTGAAATATTAAAAGTATTCTTGCCATCGCCGCCGGTCCCCACGATATCCATCGTGTCATATCCATTCAGATCCACTTTCACCGCCAGTTCCAGCAGCGCATCCCGGAAGCCCTGAAGTTCTTCAATGGTGATACTGCGCATAAGAAACACCGTGACAAAGGCGGTAATCTCCGGTTCGTTATACTGCCCCCCGGATATATTCGTCAGCACATTTCTGGCCTGCTCACGCGTTAAGGTTTTATGTTCGAATAACAGTTGCAATATTTTTTTCATAAGCCCATTTATTTAATGAAAAGCGGAGAGTCAATTGTCCGTTGTCAATTGTCCATTGTCAACTGTCAATTTCTTAACCAATTCCGCATCAGCACTTCTCCCCCTGGTGTAAGAACGCTTTCCGGATGAAACTGCACCCCCAGCACATCATACTTCCGGTGCCTGATGGCCATGATGTGTCCGTTCGAATCTTTTGCCGTTATCTCCAGCTCCTCCGGAAACCCTTCCGGATCGATCACCCAGCTGTGGTACCGCCCCGCCGGAAAAAGGTCCGGTAGTCCGGCAAAAAGATCTGCATTTGGCGCATGGTCTTCCGCTTCCCGTGGTAAAATTTCAACCGGTAATGCTACGCCGTGATACACCGAGGATAGGTTCAGCAGCCGGCTGCCGAAAACTTCTCCTATGGCCTGATGGCCCAAACAAACACCCAGGATGGATTTACTGGACGCATATTGTCTGATGAGCGGCAGCAACAGCCCCGCCTCAGCAGGAAGTCCGGGTCCCGGAGACAAAATGATCTTATCATACTGCTCCACTTTGTTCAGCGATATCTGATCGTTGCGGCAAACATCCACCGGTTCGCCGGTGATTTTTTCAACCAGGTGAACCAGGTTATACGTGAAGGAATCGTAATTGTCGAATACCAGAATTTTCATCTTGATTTAGCTTAAATGTTTGCAGCCAGCTCGATGGCGCGTTTCAGGGCTCCGAGCTTATGGTTTACTTCCTCGAGTTCATTTTTTGGTTTACTGGCAGCCACGATCCCGGCGCCAGCCTGATAGGTTAGTGTGTTCCTCCTGCTCAGCAGACTGCGGATCATGATCGCCTGCGTGCAGGTGCCATCAAATCCGATGAAACCGATACAGCCGCCATAATAACTTCTGGGTGTCGGTTCGTAACCGGCGATCAGCTCCATGGCCCTGATCTTGGGCGCCCCGCTCAGCGTTCCGGCAGGGAATGTGGCCGCGAGCAGCCCGAACGGATTGCTGTCTTTACCCAGCCTACCTATTACTTCACTCACCAGGTGGATGACATGGGAATAATACTGCACCTCACGGAAATGGGTAACCGAAACCTCATCACATTTCCGGCTCAGGTCGTTACGGGCAAGATCCACCAGCATAACGTGTTCGGCATTTTCCTTGGCGTCTCTGAGCAGGGCCTCTGCCATGGCCTTGTCCACTTCGTCATTACCCGAACGCATACAGGTGCCGGCAATGGGATGCATGATGGCCTTGCCGTCTTTGATCAGCACCTGGGATTCCGGCGAAGAACCCATCAGCCGGTAATTTCCGTAATCAAAATAAAATAAATAAGGACTGGGATTTACATTACGCAGGGCGCGATAAACATTAAATTCATCGCCGGTAAAGGGCAACTGGTAACGACGGCTCAGCACGATCTGGAACACATCCCCGCGCAGGCAGCTTTTAATGCCTTTTTCCACCATGTCCATATATTCCCGGTCCGTCAGGTTACTGGTTTCTTCCCCGCTTACGCGAAACGGATAAACAGGCACGTCTTTGGACCGGATCAGGGATTCCACCAGCGGCAATTCGCTTTCCATCCCCGCAACCTGGTTCTCGCAGATATACAGTTCATCCCGGAAATGATTGATTGCGATCGCATACTGATATAAGCGGTAACGCATTAACGGGATGATGATTTCTTCTTCTTTTTCAGGAAGATTGATCCTGTCAAAAAAACGGACCGCATCAAAGGTTGTGTAGCCAAACAGGCTTTGCGCCGTTTTTACCGGTTTCTCTGACGCCGTTTCCACGTCGAAATGCTGCATGTAGTCCCAGAGCAGATCCGGTACACCGCCGGATTCCAGGTCAATTTTTTCGGTCGGGCGTCCCGGATATTTGAACTCCATCTGTTGATGGTTGGAAATTTCCATTCCGCCGATGGCATGGATGCAGATGAAAGAGTAACTGTTTTCCGCAGCATGATAGTCGGTGCTTTCCAGCAACACGGTATCACGGAAGCGGTCACGCAGCCGCAGATAGATCCCTACCGGGGTGTAGATGTCTGATAATATTTTCTTAAACGTAGTCCTTAACTGGATCTTTTTCATATTGCCTATACTTGGTGAATCAGGCCGGCCCGTTTGATCCGGAACATAAAAAAAGCCCCGGATAAAACCGGGGCCCGATATGTTTTAAACATAGCTATCGCATTACGCGCCCCGATCGGAGTTTGTATGCCACCACCATGTATTATTGATCAGTTTCTTTGTCATGCTTTGCAAATATGGGACGTAATTGTCAAATTACCAAATCGTGTTTCAGAACATTCCCTTTGTGGTGGGCAGGTAATTACTCAGCGGATCCCGCTTCACGGCCATTCTCACGGCTTTGGCAAAGGCCTTGAAAATGGCTTCAATTTTATGGTGTTCATTTTCTCCGTGGCATTCAATATTCAGATTACAACGGGCACCATCGGAAAAGGATTTGAAGAAATGAAAGAACATTTCCGTGGGCACGTCACCCACTTTTTCCCTTTGAAAATCCGCATTCCACACGATCCAGTTCCGGCCGCCGAAATCCAGCATCACCCGGGCCTCTGCATCATCCATAGGTAGGGCGAATCCATATCTTTCCATTCCCCTTTTATCTGCCAGCGCTTTCGAAAATGCTTCTCCCAGTGCAATTCCCGTGTCTTCGATGGTATGGTGCTCGTCTACCTGGAGATCCCCGTTCACCCGGATCTTCAGATCCATTTTTCCGTGACGGGCCAGCTGGTCCAGCATGTGGTCGAAAAAATGCAGTCCGGTCTGGATATCAGACTTCCCGCTGCCGTCAGCATTTAATTCAATGTGTATTTTTGTCTCCTGCGTATTGCGGTCGCTCACCACCTGGCGCAGGCCGGATTTGAGGAACCGGTAAATGTCTTCCCATCTGGTGCTTTCGAGTGCAGTTACTTTTTGAAGTTCGGCGAGGGAATCCTTTACTTCTTTTCCCCCAAGACCGCCATCCTGTTTAATCCAGATGGCGAGGCAGCCCAGATTTTTAGCCAGCTGCACATCGGTGATGCGGTCTCCGATCACAAATGATCCCGGGATATCATAGGCGGGATTGTTCAGGTAGCCGGTGAGCATACCGGTTTCCGGTTTGCGGTCCGGAGATTTATCCGCAGGAAAAGATTTGTCGATATGCACCGCGCTGAAATGTATGCCTTCATTTTCGAGAGCCTTCATCACGAATTCCTGAACGGGCCAGAAAGTATGATCCGGAAAATCAGGCTGGCCAAGGCCATCCTGGTTGGTCACCATGACCAGCTCGTAATCCATTTCCCTGGCAATCCTGCCCATGTATTCAAACATGGCGGGATAAAATTCCAGCTTGCTGAAATCATCCACCTGATATGTCGGCGGCGCCTCTTTGATCAGCGTCCCATCCCTGTCAATAAATAAGATTCTTTTCATTTGTTGTGTTGTGATGGCTTGCTGGTTTCCCTCAGCTTCTTCACCTCCGAAATTTTAACCATAGAAGCCTTATTTCCGAAATTGCGCCGGACATAGGTGAGCACATTGGCTATTTCCTCATCGGTCATTTCGGGGTAAGCGGGCATTTCCTGTTTGAATTTTTGTTCTTCCCTTGCGGCATGCTGCTGATGACCGGTGAGCATCAATTCAATCAACGCCTGTTTATCCTCCGTAACCCGTCTGGTTTTAATCAGGGACGGGGACATGTCCGGCAAGCCGGCGCCATCAGCCTGATGACAGGTCTGACAGCGGGAAGCGTAAACAGGTTCCCCGGCAGCGACGGCCATTTTTGTCGGCGATTTTTCGGCAACGCAATGATTGCCCTGGGCCAAAACGGCAGCAGGTAAGATAGCAACGGCAGCGAAGAAAAGAATAAGCAGCGGTCTTTGGTTACAGATCATTTTGTTTTATACGTTATTTTCCAGATGGTTCCTTTGTCGTCATCGGTTACATACAATGCGCCATCAGGAGTCTGGGCGAGACCGCAGGGACGGTGAACCGCACTTCCTGAAGCCACCTGTTCGGGCGTTCCGGCAAATCCATTGGCAAAAATTTCCCATTTCCCGGAAGGCTTGCCATTGCGGAAGGGTACGAATGCCACAAAATAACCCGCCTGTGGTTCAGGGGCCCTGTTCCAGGATCCGTGAAATGCGATAAAGGCTCCGTTCTTATACCTTGCCGGGAACTGATCTCCGGTATAAAAAAGCAGGTCATTGGGTGCCAGGTGTCCGGGAAAAGCAACCACCGGATTGATCGCCTTTTCGGCGCCGGTTTTTTTGCCATCTCCACCATATTCCGGAGCCAGTATTTTCTTTTTCTGAAACTCATCATAATAAATATAAGGCCATCCTGCATCATCCCCTTTATGCAGTTCATACAGGCATTCTGCCGGCAGTTCCGCATTTTGTTTTGCAGTAAACAATTTCGGGAAAATGGAACTCAGCTGATCCCGGCCATGCTGTGTAACGAACAGCGTGTGGGTGGCCGTATTCCAGTCAATGCCCATCGCATTCCTTATTCCGGATGCGTAATGTATCCCGTCGCCGTAAGTCTGGTTTGGCTTGTCCGCCTTAAATTCCCATATGCCGGCTGCGGAATCCAATACAGGGCAGGGCTTCATTCCCAGCGAACCCGTTTTTCTGTCCTCCACCTGGCAACTGTTGGAGAAGGCTCCGATATTGACAAACAAATTGCCATCGTCATCGAGCGCGATGGATTTTGCTTCGTGTTCATTTCGCGCGATCAGTCCGGTGACGATCTTTTCCGGATTACCCGGATCACTCACCTTGCCATCGTCATTTAATTTAAACCGGTAAACTTCCTTATCTGAACTGGCATATACATAACCGTTTTTTATGGCCATGCCCGTTCCCTTGAAATCCCCGAACACGGATTGTTCATCCGCCACGCCATCGTTATTTTTATCTTTCAGCAGCACAATGGTTTTTCCGTTCACCATGCCGTTTATTTTTACATATACATCCCCACCGGGTGCAACCGCAATGTGGCGGGCCTTGCCGAGGCCGCTGGCAAAAATGGTTGTGCTGAATCCCTCAGGAACTTTTAAAGTAACATCCGACGCCGAAATTTCCGGTTTGGATACAGCAAGCGTGTCGTTGGACGCGATTTTACCTGAATCCGCAACCGCGGTTGAATCTGTTCCTGAACTATTGGAGGAATTCCCTGTGCAGGAAGCCGCCATCAAAAAAACCAGGGCGAATAGGTTATTTTTAAAATGTTTCATATGAACCCGCTTTTAAATAGGAATGGCAAAAGTATGCAATTCCGGTTATTTCATCCTTCTTAAGGCCTCCAGCAATTCCTCATTCTCTTCTTTTTTGCCAACGGTGATCCGCAGGCAATCTTCACACAGGTGAACCCGGCTTCTGTCCCGGACCACGATCCCGCTCTTTAATAACCGGCCGTACACTTCCTTTGCACGATCTATTTTCACCAGCAAAAAGTTGGCGTCGCTTGGATATACTTTTTCAACAGCGGGCAGTTGTATGATTTCGGCGGCCAGTTGATCACGCAAAGAAACCAATTCCCTGATCATGTCGTTCACCCGGTCTTTTTGCGCGAGCGCCTTCAACACCAGCTCCTGGGTTGGCTGGGCAATATTGTACGGGGGTTTAATGCTGTTCAGTACGTCTATAATGGCTTCGCTCGCAAAAGCCATACCCACCCGGAGTCCGGCCAGGCCCCAGGCTTTACTGAGCGTCTGCATCACCACCAGGTTGGGATATTCCGTCAGCTCCCGGATAAAACTCTGCTGCCTGGAAAAATTGATGTATGCCTCGTCAATTACCACCAGCCCGTCAAAATTATTCAGAATCATTTCAATAAGCTGACGATGGAAGGCATTACCTGTCGGATTATTGGGTGAACAGATCCAGATGATCTTGGTATGCTGGTCAACCAGCGATTCAATTTTTTCCAGGTCGGGCTGAAATTCTTCCGTCAACATGGCCCTTCTCACCTCCACATCGTTGATGTGGGCGCTTACTTCATACATGCCATAGGTAGGCGGATTGATGATGGTATTATCCAGGCCCGGATTGCAGAATGCGCGGAACAGCAGATCGATGCATTCATCACTGCCATTGCCCAGGAAAATATTCTTCGCAGGAATGCCCTTAATGCCGCTCAGCATTTCCCTGATCTTTACCTGATGCGGATCCGGATAACGGTTGTACTGTTCGGGAATAGGAGAACCGATACTGTTCTCATTGGCATCCAGGAAAATGTTTGCCGTACCGCTGAATTCATCCCTGGCCGAGGCATAAGGCACCAGCTGACGGATATTATCGCGAATCAAAAGATTGATATCAGGCATGAACCTTGTTTTTTATTTGTTTCAGTCTGATCTCCACGGCAGCGGCATGCGCCTGCAAACCCTCTGCCCTGGCCATCTCCATCAGGGTTTCACCGATTCCGGAAAGTCCCGCTGCGGTGATCTGCTGGAAACTGATCTTCTTGATAAAGGAATCCACACTCACGCCGCTGTATGCCCTGGCAAATCCATTGGTCGGCAGCGTATGATTGGTGCCGCTCGCATAATCTCCCGCGGTTTCCGGTGCATAGTGCCCGATGAAAACGGAGCCTGCATTTTTTACTTTAAATGCCAGCTCCTCCGCGTTCCTGCACGCCAGGATCAGATGTTCCGGCGCATAGGCATTCAACAGATCCAGGGAGGTTTCTGCATCACGGACAACAATCGTTTTACTGTGCTGCAGTGCGCGGCCGGCAATATCTTTCCTTGGGAGCAGTAAAAGCTGCCGGTCCAGGGACTGCATCACCTGCTCCGCTAATTTCCTGCTGATGGTGACCAGAATAACCTGACTATCCGGTCCGTGTTCGCATTGGGATAACAGGTCGGCGGCCACAAAATCCGCATTGGCCGTTTCATCCGCGTATACCACCAGTTCGCTGGGACCCGCCGGCAGGTCTATTGCCACTCCTTCCTGTTGAACCAATTGCTTGGCGCAGGTGACGTACCGGTTACCCGGACCGAAAATTTTATCAACGCGGGAAATGGTTTCCGTTCCATAGGCCATTGCCGCAATGGCCTGAACACCGCCTGTTTTAAAGATGTTACGCACTCCTGCCACGGCAGCGGCATGCGCCTGCAAACCCTCTGCCATCGCCATCTCCATCAGGGTTTCACCGATTCCGGAAAGTCCC
>DASRLM010000554.1:0-2720 GCA_035648455.1 Puia sp.
GTTCGTGGGCACGCGTACATAAACGGAATGAACATTGTCCTGCGTAAAAGGGAAATCCTTATCCTTATCTTTTTCATCCAGAAATACAAACCATTGATGTTCCTGGTGCGAACCAAAAAGATGTGGCAGGAGATTATGCAACATTACCCGCGTACTGACAGGCCCGGTAAAATACCATTTCGCATCAATGCCTATTCTCATAGCGGTAGATGGTTCAGGTTGGTCTGGGTTTATACGAATTTATTGGGCGTCTCAGGCAGTGTTTGAAGACAACAGGCCAGCCGGCCCAGTAAAGCGGCAAAAATATCCTTTTCTTCCGTTACTTTTATCAAACGAAAAGCTTCCCAAATACATTTTTTTACGTATTGCCGGTATATCTGCCCGGAATATATGCTGTGGCGGGATCACCTTAACTTTATATGCATGCCATATGGACTGCATTGGAGTCTCAATTAATTCACAGAATGAACCGCATCGTATCGTACAGGTGGCCTGGTGGAATGAATACGCTGGAAATTGCCCTTTTGCTTGCCGTGGTGACTATGCCGTTTGGTTATCTCTGGAACAGTTATTCCATTGTATTGTTTGCTGCTGCAGCCCTGCTGAGCAACAGCCCTGCAAAAAAGATGGAACGTCTCCGCAGGTACCCACTTTTCTGGATTTTACCGCTTTCTTATTTTGTCTGGACGGTGGTCACACTGATCTGGGACCAGGGCAGGGCCTTCTCCAGGCCTGTGGTGGATGGTGTGGAGAGAAGCGTGTCGTGGTTTGTTTTCCCCGTACTTTTTGTCACGATTGACCGGCTCGATTTCCGATCCGTTAAAAAAATCCTGTTGGCTTTTGTGGCCGCAAACCTGTGCGGTTCATTTTGTTGTTTATGGAGAGCCTATCTCGAATATAAAGCGACGGATTATATCAATGTTTTTTATTACCATCATTTGAGTGAGCATATCGGAATCAATGCAATCTATTTCTCTATGTATTGCGTTTTCAGCATTTACATACTAATCTACTATTTTCTGTTCAAAAAGCAGAACTTCCTGGTGTGGCTGGTTTGTCTCGCCGCCACGGGCTACCTTACGGTGTTCGTGGTGCTCCTGTCTTCCAAGACCATGATCTTCCTGCTGTATATATCCGCGCTGTCTTTTGCGGCGTATTGTGTGTATTATTTCAGGCACAAATGGGGTGCGCTGATCCTGTTGTTGTTATTGGTGGCCATTCCTGTATTGCTGATCAAGTTTCCTTATGTAAATGCGAGGATGCACGATACACAGCTCAGGGAATACCGTGGTACGGCGGATGACCAGAACGGATTGGCGGTTAGGGGGGTTTTATGGGGAGCGTCCTGGGACCTGATCAGCGCGCGCCCGGTGCTCGGCTGGGGGCGCTACACCGTGCAGGGGCTTTTGCAGAAAAAATATGTACAGATGGGATTCAATGTGGGCGCTAAAGGAAATTTCAACAGCCATAACCAGTATTTGTACACCTGGTTATGCTACGGGCTGGTGGGATTATGCATATACCTGGTATATGCCGGAACTCTTTTGTCAGTCTATTTGAGGCGTAAAAATTTTCTTGGTATTTGCCTTCTGTCGCTGTTTATTCTTGCCAATATAACAGAATGTATGCTGGAAGTGCAAAAAGGCGTTGTTTTCTTTTTCCTGTTTGGCAATCTTTTACTCTTCCATACCATGAACCCCAAATCCCGGCCGCCGGAGGATGACAATGGGCAGATGTCATGAATTTTTATCATGGCAGCACGCCATGATGAACTCAGCGTACTCGTCAATGATTTTTGGCCAGGAGAATTCTTCCCGGATCTTTTTAATATTATTGGCAATCATCAGCTCTTCCTTCGGACCATGCGTAACGTTTTCCACCAGGTTTTTGATCTCGTCCGCATCCAGAAAATAATAGGCATCCTTTCGCAATAAGGAAGCATTGAATTCATTGTTGTTTGCTGCGATCAATGCGCCGCTGGCCATGGCTTCCAGCAGGGACGGATTCGTTCCCCCCGCGCTGTGGCCGTGAAAATACAGGGAGGAGAAAGCCTTCAGGGAATGTAATTTTGGCTTGTCGTATATGGCGCCTAAAAAAATAATTCTTTTGTCGGCCCGGAATTTGTTTTGCAGATAAGTGCCGTACTGGTTTGTCGGATTTCCGATGAGGATCATTTTTTTATCAGAACGGCTTGCTGAAAATCCATCGAGCATCATTTCAATATTATTCTCCGGTTCCATCCGGGCGATGATCAGGAAATAATGGAAGGGGGTAAGACCCTTTTCTTCGAGATCAGACATTTGAGCCTGCCCGGGCATTTCAGCACCATACGCAATAAATGTGCTGGGTATGTCATATTTGCTTTGCAGGTATTTTTGGATGGCGAGGGAGTCTGCAACAAAATAGTCGCAAAATTTTACGGCCAGCTTTTCTGCATAGAATAGGAATTTTCTAATCTTCCCCGCATATTTATTTCTTTTCCATTCCAGGCCATCCATATTAATAATGATGGCAGCTTTTTTTGGGAATAATCTTCCCCAAACAGAAATGCTGGTATATCCGAGGATCAGCAAAACGTCAAAATCCCTTTTGCGGGCGTCCAGGATGCAGTTGAGGTCGTAAATGAACTGGCCGGCCGTTTTTAATTTATCCTCCGGATTAAAACAGTGTATAATATTTACTCCATTCCATATTTTTTCCTCATAGGAGTGATTGTGGGT
>DASRLM010000555.1:0-3620 GCA_035648455.1 Puia sp.
GAATGATCCCGGGTATGCAGGGAAATAAAAATTATGGCCACCAGCATCATCAGGGATCCCAGGAAAGTATACACAAAAAATTTAAAGGTCGCGGGTATTCTCTTTTCCCCTCCCCATTGCGAAGCCAGAAAGTAAACGGGAATCAGCGCCAGTTCCCAGAAAAAATAAAACAGCAACGCATCGGAGGCCAGGAATACGCCGATCAGTCCGGCCTGGCTCAGCATCATCAGACCGAAAAAATTTCTTGCTTTTTTATAGGGTTCATTCCAGGTGGCGATAAATATGACGGGGAAAGAAAGCGCAGTGAGTAAACAAAGGATTTTAGCCAACCCATCCATGCCTAATGAAAACCGGCTGTTGAGCGTTGTCAGCCATTCCACATTCACGGCAAGCTGTTTGCTTTCATCGGGTAAGGCAATGGCAATCAGGGATACGCCCAGGATTATGAAAGAAGCAAAAAGGGTCCATCCTTTGGCAGCGGCATCTTTCAGGCTGAAGCTGATAAGCCCTGCCAGCAAAGGAATTACAATGAGTAAAACAGGAATCATAAGATTTATTTTCTCAGAAACAATTGCACTACGAATAATATAACAATGCCGAGGACCATCAGCAATACGTATCCTCCAACCTGACCACTTTGTAAATACCGGATCTGGCGGCTTCCATACTGAACCAGCCTGCCTGCGCCGTTTACCATGCCGTCAATGACATTTTTTTCCACCACCCTGTTCAGGAAATCAGCAAATGCATTCAGGGGTTTTACAATTACCGCCTGATACAATTCATCCACATACCATTTGTTGGCAAGCCAATTTCCGAATCCTGCAGGTTCACCGAGTTCCGGTTTACGGCTAAACCGCATCCAGGCAAAAATCACGATGATAGTGGCCAGTCCCGCTGATATACCCATCAGCATCCATTCTGTGGAAACTGATACCGGGGATTCTGTTATCATCTTTTCATGACCCGCAAAAACAGGCTGCAGGAAATGCCCCAGCATATGGGAATCTTTGGCGAAGATTTCCGGTATGCCCAAAAAACCACCCAGCACGGCCAGTATCGCCAGCACAATCAAAGGGAAAGTGATCGGAGCCGGGCTCTCATGCAGGTGATGCTCCTGATCTGCTGTTCCCCTGAACTTTCCAAGGAATGTGGTTGCGTACAAACGGAATATATAAAATGCCGTCATCATAGCTCCGGCAACACCTATTATATAGTACAGCGGGTTTTTCACAAACGCAGCGGCGAGTATTTCATCCTTTGAAAAGAAGCCTGAGAAAGGAGGTACGCCGGCAATGGCGAGACAGGCCAGTAAAAAAGTAATATGGGTGATGGGCAGGTATTTTTTCAGTGCGCCCATCTTCCGGATATCCTGTTCCCCGCCCATGGCATGGATTACCGAACCTGCGCCGAGAAATAATAATGCTTTGAAGAAGGCATGCGTCATTACATGAAAAACGGCTCCCGTGTATGCACCAACACCCAGACCCAGGAACATATAACCCAACTGGCTCACCGTTGAATAAGCCAGTACTTTTTTGATGTCATTTTGTTTGATGGCAATGCTGGCCGCCAAAATAGCTGTTGCCAGTCCGGTGACGGCCACTACCGTTTGACTAACCGGCGCCAGGTCGTATAACACGTGGCTGCGGGCAACCATATAAATACCCGCTGTTACCATGGTGGCAGCATGAATCAGCGCAGAAACCGGCGTCGGACCCGCCATGGCATCCGGTAACCAGGTATAGAGGGGGATCTGGGCGCTCTTTGCCGTGGCACCCGCAAACAATAGCAGGGTGACCATGGTGATGAGTCCTGTTGTTGCTTTCGGCGCCTGCTGAAAAATTTCTCCAAAGGAGGCCGTACCAAACTGGTTGATCAACGCAAATATCGCAATCAGAAAGGCAAAGTCACCTATGCGGTTCATCACAAAGGCCTTCCTGGCAGCACTGCTGTACTCCTGATTTTTAAACCAGTAACCAATGAGGAGATAAGAGCAAAGGCCAACCCCTTCCCAGCCAATATACAGGATCACATAGTTGGATCCCAGCACCAGCAATAACATAGAGAAAACAAAGAGGTTGAGATAGCAGAAGTATTTCGCATAAGCAGGTGCATTTTCCTCCTGCATATAGGAAGTGGAATAAACATGGATCAGAAATCCAACGCCCGTAATGATCAGCAGGAATAAAACAGAAAGCGGATCTACCAGAAAGGAAAATGGAATGCTCAGTTTGCCCGCATGCATAAATTCAAACAGCGTTACGATCACCGGATGAAAGTTCTCTTCTTTCACTTCAAAAAATATCAGCAGGCTCACCACAAAGGAAGCCAGGACCGCTGCGCTGCCAATAAGGCCCGAAAAGGATTTTGATATCCGTCTCCTCAATAACCCGTTTATCAGGAAACCGGCCAGGGGGAAAAGAGGAACGAGGAAAATGAACTTACTCATAATTTTTACTTAACAACTCGTTGATGGTTGATGGTTGGACCTGTGTGAATCCGCACCTGAACTCCATCAACCATCAACCCTTCTAATGTTTCAACCTGTTCAAAAAATTAATATCCACGGAATGCGTATTCCGGTACAGCATGGCAATGATGGCCAGACCCACACTCACTTCCGCCGCGGCCACCACCATGATAAAAAATACAAACAGCTGACCGTTAATGCCCGCATTCGGATCCGATGCGGCCAGCGCGGCATGATGCATTTTTGAAAACGCCACCATCAGCAGATTCACCGCATTCAGCATCAGTTCTATGCACATAAAAACAATGATCGCATTCCTGCGCGTCAGCACACCGGCCACACCGATGCAAAAAAGCGCCACGGAGAGAAAGATGTAGTAGTTTATGGGCATGGGGATAATTTGAAGATTTGAAGATTTGAAAATGTGTAAATGGAAATACACTTCATTTTATATTTGTTTATATATATTGAAATTCTCGCTGGAATATTTTCACATCAGTACCTCTCCGCACCAGCACACCAACCTAATCTTTCTTCCCGATCACCACCGCGCCGACCATGGCGCTTAAAAAAAGCACACTGCTGATTTCAAAGGGAATCACATATTCCCGGAACAGCGCAAGACCGAGGTTGTGAATCAGTCCGATATCGCCGCTGCCCGTCTGGGCCATCCGGTTGCGGGTGTCGGCATCCTTGAGCGCTGCCACGAGTACCAGCAACAGGGCGCCTCCACCAATAACACCGGCAATTTTGAGCCATTTATTTTTCTGCGGCTCCGTTTCCGCATTGAGATTCATCAGCATGATCACAAATAAAAAAAGCACCATGATGGCGCCTGCGTATACGATGAGATTAACGATGGCAAGGAACTGGGCGTTGAGGAGAATATAGTGTCCGGAGATGGTAAAAAATACAATGATCAGCCACAAAACACTGTGCACCGGATTCTTGCTGATCACCACCATGATGGCACTGAACAGGGCCAGCGCACTTAAAAACCAAAACAGGATCTGGGTCAGGCTCATGGATTAATTAATAATTTGAAAATGTGGAAATGTGGAAATAAAGATGCCCGATATGGCTATTACACAAATTCGTAAAATAGGAAAATCTTACCACGGTTTAACTTTAATTAATAAGACTGATC
>DASRLM010000556.1:0-3086 GCA_035648455.1 Puia sp.
GTCACCGGTGTATCAGGATCGGGCAAGTCTTCGTTGACGATCGACACACTCTTTGCAGAGGGTCAGCGACGCTATGCAGAGAGCCTGAGCGCCTATGCCAGGCAGTTTATGGCCCGAATGGATAAACCCGATGTGGATTATATCAAAGGGCTCTGCCCCGCCATTGCTATTGAACAAAAGGTAACCACCCGCACGCCGAGATCAACCGTGGGCAGCATGACCGAAATGTATGATTATCTCCGGCTTCTTTTTGCCCGGGCAGGAACTACTTTTTCTCCCGTTTCCGGAAGGGAAGTAAAGAAAAATGACGTCCAGGACGTCATCCGGAGCATTCAGGCCCTGAAACCGGGTGAGAAAGTAATGATGCTGGTTCCGTTCAAACAACACCCCAACCGGAACACGACCGAAGAACTCAATATCCTTCTGCAGAAAGGGTTTGCCAGGTTATATGTCAATAAGGAAACGGTGCGCATCGAGGACCTGATCTCGACGGAAGCGGACCCTTCGGGGAAAGCCTCCAAACCCGCCCGGTCCAAATTGCCCAAAAACAGTTCCTTTTTGCTGGTGGACCGGATAATCGTTAAAGACTTTGATGAAGATGACCTCCACCGGCTGGCAGATTCCATCGGCACCGCCTTTTATGAAGGGGAGGGGGAAATGCTGCTGGAAATTGACGGGGAAAAGCAATTGCCTTTCAGCAACCGGTTTGAAATGGATGGTATCCGGTTCGAGGAACCCATGCCCAATCTTTTCTCCTTTAATAACCCCTATGGGGCCTGTCCGACCTGTGAAGGGTTCGGACAGGTTCTCGGGATAGATGCGGACCTGGTGATTCCGGATAAGCGCCTGAGTGTGTATGAAAGCGCCGTGGCGCCCTGGAAGGGAGAGAAGCTAAGCGCCTGGAAGGAGCATTTTATCAAAACATCCCGCAAATACGATTTTCCCATTCATAAACCCATCATGGACCTGACGAAAGAGCAGTATGCCCTTTTATGGTCGGGGAATAAGGAAGTAAGCGGAATCAATGATTTCTTTGCCGAAGTGGAGAAGAATCTGTACAAGGTTCAGTATCGCGTTTTGCTTTCGCGATACCGGGGACGAACGGATTGTCCTGATTGCAAAGGGTACCGGTTGCGCCCGGAAGCGCTGTATGTGAAAATCGGAGGGCTGCATATCGGAGAGCTTTGCGAAATGCCCGTTGGAAAACTGTCGGAATGGTTCCGCCAAATTGTTTTTTCGGAATTCCAGCAAGAGGTTTCCCGGAGGATCCTCATCGAGATCCATAACCGCCTGAGGACCCTGCTGGATGTGGGATTGGGTTATCTTACCCTGAGCAGGCTGGCCAACTCATTAAGCGGAGGCGAAAGCCAGCGCATTCAGCTCACGCGCTCCCTGGGAAGCAATCTGACCAATTCTCTCTATATATTGGATGAACCATCCATCGGGCTCCATTCCCGGGATACAGAAAGGCTGATCGTGGTGTTGAAGCAGCTGCGCGACCTGGGCAATACGGTGGTGGTGGTGGAACACGATGAAATGATGATGCGCGAAGCCGATCACATCATTGATATGGGACCCATGGCCAGTCATCTGGGCGGGGAAGTGGTAGCCCAGGGTGATTATGATGCGATCATTCAAAATGAAAACAGCCTCACCGGTAAATACCTGCGTGGCGACCTCCGCATTGATCCCCCCAAAAAAGTGCGGGAATGGAAACAATCCATTACCGTCAACGGAGCCAGGCAGCATAACCTGAAAGATATCAGCGTGGAATTTCCCCTCAACGTATTGTGTGTGGTGAGCGGGGTCAGCGGCAGTGGCAAAACCACGCTGGTTAAACAAATCCTGTATCCCGGATTACAGAAGATCAAAGGGGAATTTGCCGATAAGGTGGGTATGCATAAATCCATCACCGGTGATCTGGATTCGATCAGCCAGATTGAACTGGTGGACCAGAATCCCATAGGCAAATCTTCGCGCAGCAATCCGGTAACCTATATTAAGGCTTACGATGAGATCAGGGATCTGTACTCCAGACAGCCACTGAGTAAACTGCGGGGTTTCCAGCCGAAGCATTTTTCCTTTAATGTGGATGGTGGCAGATGCGACACCTGCAAGGGCGAAGGGGAACAGGTGGTGGAAATGCAGTTCCTGGCAGATGTTCACCTGACCTGCGAAGTATGCAACGGTAAGCGGTTTAAGGAAGAAGTGCTGGAGGTGCATTACCGTACCAGGAGCATCTATGACGTACTGGATATGAGTGTGGATGATGCGCTGGAATTTTTCCGGGATGAAAAAGAGATCATTCAAAAAATCAGACCGCTGAGTGATGTTGGATTGGGTTATGTTAAACTCGGACAGTCTTCCGATACCCTCTCCGGCGGCGAGGCCCAGCGCGTTAAACTCGCTTCCTTCCTGGGTAAAGGCAGGAGCCTGGGGCATATACTTTTCATCTTTGACGAGCCAACCACCGGACTTCATTTTCATGACATTAAAAAACTGCTGACTTCTTTTCGGGCCCTGATCGACCAGGGTCATTCCGTACTGGTGGTAGAACACAATACCGATGTGATCCGGTCGGCCGACTGGGTAATTGACCTGGGACCCGAGGCTGGGGATGGCGGCGGAAATTTAGTATATGAAGGAGTACCCGCAGGATTGAAAAAGATCAAAGCCAGCTATACAGGAAAATTTTTGTGATGCTGATCAGAAGAACTTTTTAGTCAGCATAAGAAGAAGGTATTGCAGAACACCCACACTTACCACCCATACGATGAGTTCTGTCTTTACTTTAGTCACTTCTGACCTTACTTTGTTTATCCGGTCAATCAATTCTATTTTGTCATTTTTTGTCAGGAATTCTCTTGTTTTTGAATCCAGTTCAGTTCTCAAATATTTTAGTTCAGTTCTCAAATATTCTTTTGTCGGGAATATATTTGTTCTTGAATCCAGTTCAGCCCTCAAATCTTCTTTCGTCAGAAATACATTCGTTCTCGAATCCAGTTCAGCCTTCACTTCTGAATGGATAAATTCCACCAGCTCATAAGTTTCCTGCTCACCCATTTTTTTACGCAACAGATTATATA
>DASRLM010000557.1:0-7521 GCA_035648455.1 Puia sp.
GTCCGTGCCCCTGAAATCCGTTATGGTGTGAATGCCCGTAACGGCCGCCAGGGCCGCCCCGTCCCCCAGCTGGGCCGTCATTTGTTTTTCCGGCAGGTGAAAACTGGTATGTCCGTGGCTGGCGACGAGCTGAACCTGATAGGACAGCCCGTATTTTTCAATGAAGTTATTTACCGCTGTGCCCAGATAATGCCCATATTCCGTGTGCAGCAAAAGATATTCCCTGGCGGAAAGTGCGCCGGCGCCGGAAAGTCTTTCCCGCAAAGCAGGTGTATAGGGAACGCAGTCCGTTTCCCTGATTTCAAAATGCCACTGGCCTCCCGATTCCTCAAAATGGACATAGGCCAGATCGAGTCCGTCCAGTGAACTGCCACTCATCAAACCGATCACTTTATACTGCATGGAAAATGATTTTCTGAATCAATCTTTTGGTTTAGTTTTATTCCGGCCTGTTTTCGAATATCGGATTTTTAATTTTTATATATGCTGATAAATCTGAGCCGGGAATATTCCATCCTCTGTGACTGGATTGCGGAATTGCGCGATGAGACGGTGCAAAAGGACAGAATGCGCTTCCGCCGTAACCTGGAAAGGGTGGGTGAAATCGCCGCTTATGAAATCAGCCGGGGCCTTCCATTTGAAGAAAAAGAAATTCAGACGCCGATGGGCATCAGCACATCCAGATTATTGAAATCGCAACCGGTTCTGGCAACCATTCTGCGGGCAGGAATTCCGATTCATCAGGGTCTGTTGAATGTTTTTGACAAATCGGACAACGCCTTTATCGCCGCATACCGGAAGCACAGGCACGACGGGTCGTTTGATATCAGCCTCAACTATATTTCCTGTCCGGATCTGGAGAACCGGGTACTGATTCTTTCCGACCCCATGCTGGCCACTGGCTCCTCCCTGGTCAAAACCATCCAATACCTGCGGGCCGAGGGCCGCCCTTCCCAGATCCATATCGTAACGGCCATAGCCTGTACCGTGGGGATTGAATACGTCCGCCGGGAAGAACCTGCCTGCAAAATCTGGTGCGGAGCCATCGATGACGAACTGACGGCAAAGGGTTATATCGTACCCGGACTGGGTGATGCCGGGGACCTGGCTTTCGGCAATAAGACCCAAATGTGAGGCCACTTTCCCGTATCGGGTTTTTTACTTATTTTCATGGGTATTTGCAAATCACTTCCTATGAAATTGGTGGACCTACCTGTCAGAAAAAGGCATGTGCATATGAGAAGAATTGTTTTAGCCTTTATTTGGGGGGCCTGTTTAGCACCCGGATCTGCAGTGGCTCAGGACCCTGCTTTTTCCCAGTTTTTTGCCTCCCCCCTCTCTTTGAATCCTGCCCTTACGGGTAAATTCAATGGCTCCCTTCGTGTGGCCGGAAACTACCGCAACCAGTGGCCCCAGATCAACAACGCCTTCATCACCTCCACGGTTTCCATCGACGGCAATATCCTCGGAAGCAGACTGCCTGCGGGTGATGCCTGGGGTATCGGCGCATTGGCCATGACCGATAAAACAGCGAACGGCATCCTTACCAGCAATTATTTTTCCGTATCCACCGCTTATCAGAAAGCGCTGGACGAAAATGGCTGGAACCAGTTGGGCATCGGATTCCAGGGTACTTATGCGAATAAAATGCTGGATGGTTCCAAACTGCATTTTGAAGATGAACTCGACCAGCAGGGCGGCTGGACCATACCCAGCCAGGAAGTGATTGACGGCCACCAGATCAACCTGAATTATTTTGATTTGAACGTAGGCGCACTGTATAACGGGTCCACGGACGGCAATAATAATTTCTATTTAGGCGCCTCGGCATATCATATCATTCAGCCCAAAGAATCCTTTACCGGAAACTCCTATTATGTATTGCATCCCCGCATTACCCTGCACGGCGGTTATTCATTCCCGTTATCTTCCGGCAATAATTACAACTTCATACATTTCAGCGGATTGTTCAGCAAACAGGCCAACGCCACCAATGCCATGCTGGGAGCAGCCTGGTCCAACAACCTGAGCGGTAATGATGCGAGCCCCATCAACTTCTACCTGGGCGTCTGGGCCAGGTTCAGCAATCTGACCGATGCCATCATTCCCTATATTGGCCTGGATGCCGGACCCTTCACCGTGGGCATGTCGTACGACGTGAATGTATCCTCGCTGAAAAGTGCTTCCCAGAGTCAGGGCGGAATTGAGATCTCCCTGATCTATATTAAGAAACCTTCAGAAGGAACAAAATCGATCCCCTGTCCGAAGTTCTAGGATTTCTTTGCGCTCACATAGGGGCTTCCCTTTACAATGAACCGGTAGAGACATTCAGCATCTTCCCTTGCGGAATCCACGCCGATCCTTTTGGTGACGAGGATCTGATCCTTTTTGTAGGTAAAGCCATCGTCTTCAATGTATATTTCACCGGATAACAGATGGCTTCCCGAATGCGATTTGCTCATACCCAGCGCACGGGACACATTGCCGGGACCCCTGGTGAGGGTGTGATCCAATACTTCTTTTCGGGTTCTCTCCAGCATCACCGGTATCCCCTTTACCGGTTCAAGGGCGCGGATCAGCACCACATGCGGGATGCCTTTTTTATTGGTGACCACATTAAATAAATGGTGCATGCCATAACAGATATAAATATAAACGGTACCAGGCGAACCATAAATGGGTTCGGTACGGGGCGTTCTTCTTCCGCCAAAGGCATGGCAGGCCCTGTCTCCTTCGCCCGCATAGGCTTCGGTTTCCACGATCCTGCCCGAGGTGATCACCCCGTTGAAACGCGTGACCAGTATTTTACCCAGCAGTTCACGCGAAATTTTCAACACATCGGTTCTGTCATAAAAGGATTCATCGAGTTTTTTCGTTGTTCGGGACATATACCTCGCTTAAAGCGTAAATTAGTGCTATATTCAACAGCTTTAAAAAACTGGCTTGTTTAAAGAAATTGTCATTGCCATTCAGGCCTATCGGAAGGCCCATCTGTTCATCGGCAAACATAATTTATGGAAATGGATCCTGATCCCGGGCTTCTGTTACATGATCCTGTTCAGCGTGGGCATCTATTTTTTCTGGATTTCTGCTGACAGTGCCGTCTCCCACCTCAGCCAGTTCATCGGGATTGACCGCTGGTTGCGCCATCAGCACAACGCCGGCCTGAGCTTTTTGTTCATGATGGGCGGTATTATGGTCCGGCTCACGATGATCTTCTTTTATTTTTCCCTTTTTAAATATCTGTTCCTCATCATCGGTTCACCCGTGTTCGCCTATCTGAGTGAAAAAACCGAGTCCATCATGGAGGGAAAAGAATTCATTCCTCAAAGAGCGGACATTTTTAAAGACATTGCGCGGGGTATTAAACTTGCCTTACGGAACTGTCTCTGGCAAACCGTGTATACCGTTTCCATCCTCATATTGTCCTTTATTCCGCTGGTGGGTTGGATCACACCCGTAATTTCATCTGTGGTGGAATGTTATTATTACGGATTCTCCATGCTGGATTACAGTTGCGAAAGGCACCGGCTCTCTCCGGCGGCCAGCATCCTGTACATCAGTAAACGGCGGGGCCTGGCCGTGGGTAACGGAATGGTTTTTTACCTGATGCACTTTATCCCGTTTGTTGGCTGGGTACTGGCACCTTCTTATGCCCTGGTTGCCGCTACGATCAGTCTTTATCATCAGAACCTGGAGGAATGACAACACCCGCCACCGTTTATTTAATTCCCAGCTTCCTCGAAGAAGATTCGCTTCAGGTATTGCCGGATTATATTACGCAGGCCGTTAAGGCCTGTGAGGTATTTTTTGTGGAGAATGAACGCAGTGCCCGGCGGTTCCTGAAAAAATTATGGAAGGAAATGGAGATCGACCGCTATGCCTGGTTCGTTATACATAAGTCGGAAGACGGCGCCGTAGCGGAATTCCTTCAACAGGTGAAACAAGGAAAACAGATCGGCATTTTGAGCGAGGCCGGCTGCCCCGGTATAGCAGATCCAGGCCAGCTGCTGGTAGCCGCTGCCCATGAAGCGGGGGCCATGGTAAAACCGCTTGTGGGACCGAGCTCCGTTTTACTGGCCCTGATGGCGAGTGGTATGAACGGCCAGCACTTTCAGTTCAACGGATATCTTCCGGTGGATGCCACGGCCAGGAATAAGAAAATCAGGGAACTGGAAATACTTTCCCAGAAACAATCTTCCACCCAGATTTTTATTGAAACACCTTACCGGAACCAGGTACTGCTGAACGCCCTGCTGAAAAACTGCAAGTCCTCAACCCGGTTGTGCGTGGCCGTTAATCTGACCGGGAAAACGGAATCCGTTCAAACGAAAACCATGGAGGCCTGGCGCAAGGAAAATCCCATATTGCCCAGGCAACCCGCCATTTTCCTGATCAATGCAGGAAATTAAGGGCTGTATGGATTCTGTAGTGTCCGGGCGTCTTTCATCGATAAAATACTGTCCACCACATACACGGAAGTTCCTCGCCAGGGTACGGTGGATATATACTCTTTATAATGCAACTCGAATTCTTTTCCGCTGTTGGACATTAACTGATTGGCCACTTTCTCATCCACCACGGAAAAACGGAACTCGTAGGATTGGACGGAACCTGTTTGGCCGCCCTGAAACCCGGCCTGGATCAATCGTCCTTCATAGGTTTTGAAAACGTACCCTTTCTTCATCAGGTTATTCAGCTGGCCGGCCTTAACGCCTTCGCCAAAAACCCAGAAAAAACGCCAATACAGAAACAATCCGCCTCCAACAACCAGGATTAAAATGAAGATGGTCAGAAACTTTTTCATACTTGTTTGATTTTATAATCCGTATTTGTCCACCAGGTAAATCAGCGCGGCGATGGTAATCGCACCCAGTTCCAGTTCCCTTTTATTCACCACTTCAAATACATCGTTACCCGCATGATGATAATCAAAATACCGTTGCGTATCGGGCATCAGTTCACCCACTGCCACGCCCATGGCGTCGTTCAACGGGCTTACGTCGGCCCCGCCCCCAATGGGCATGAAGCCGCCCCATCACTTTCCCATGCGAAAATATGTTTTTCATTTATCTGTTTGGCTTCTGATGCGTAAAAAATTGTGTTTACCTTCGATCATCAAAATGTAAGGACCCATGCGGATTGGCATTGTTTGTTACCCGACTTTTGGAGGAAGTGGCGTGCTGGCCACCGAATTGGGAAAGGCGCTGGCAGAAAAAGGGCACCAGGTTCATTTCATCACATACCAGCAGCCGGTGCGTCTGATTGAATTCAGTGCCAATATTTTTTATCATGAAGTACGGGTGGCCACCTATCCGCTTTTCGAATATCCCCCTTATGAAACGGCACTTTCCAGCACTATGGTGGATGTGATCAACAACCACCAACTTGACCTGCTGCACGTGCACTATGCCATTCCACATGCATCGGCTGCATACATGGCAAAAAAAATCGTGGCCACGCGGGGCAAAAACATCCCGGTGATCACCACTCTGCATGGAACAGATATTACGCTGGTGGGCCGCGATAAAACGCTGGCCCCGGTAGTGGCTTTTTCCATCAACGAAAGCGATGCCATTACTGCGGTGTCCCAAAACCTCCGCGACGAAACCTATAAGATCTTCGAGATAAAAAAAGAAATCGAAGTGATCTACAATTTTGTGGACGTAACCCGCTTCCGTAAAAAACCGATAGATGCTTTTCAAAAAGTAATTGCGCCCAACGGGGAACGCATCCTGGTGCATGCCTCCAATTTCAGAAAAATAAAACGGGTGCTGGATGTGGTCCGCATCTTTGCAGAAATAAATAAAAGGATACCCTCCAAGCTGCTGTTCGTCGGAGACGGACCGGAAAGGCCGGAAACGGAAAACCTTTGCCGGGAACTAAACCTGTGTGACCAAATCCGTTTTGTAGGCAAGCAGGAACAGATAGAAGAAATCCTGGCCGTGGCAGATCTCTTCATCCTGCCATCCGAATATGAAAGTTTCGGACTGGCGGCGCTTGAAGCGATGGCGGCTGGCGTCCCTTTAATTTCCAGCGATGCCGGCGGTTTACCAGAAATCAATGTGAACGGGAAAACCGGTTATATGAGTGCGGTTGGCGATGTTCAGTCCATGAGCCGCAATGCCATCTCCATCCTGTCGGATGATGCCGTATTGGATGCATTCAAACACAATGCTGCCGAGCAGGCGAAGAAATTTGATATCCACCAGATCGTTCCCCAGTATGAGCAATTATACGACCGGTTCCTGAATGCGCCTCATCTTCTCAACCATTTTTCCGGATCGAAGAGATGATCCTTTTCGTCTGAGAGTACAAAATCGAGCTGACCGATATCCGCCAGTTTACCCAGGGTTTGACCGGTGCTGATCTGCTGGCCTTTGGAAACACTAACTGAAGCCAGGTTGCTGTAGGTGGTAAAATATTTTCCGTGCCGGATCATTACGGCAATCACATCCCCGACATTAAAAATACTCTGTACCTGTCCCTTGAAGACGGCGTTAACGGATGTGCCTGCCGGGGTTTCAATGGTGATGCCCTGATTATCATGTATAATGCCCTTGATGTATTCATGCGGACCAAAACGCATCGCAATATTACCCGCAGAAACCGGCCAGGGCAGGTGCCCGCGGTTTTTCTCAAAATCATCGGACAGGGCAACATCGGCCGTGGTATTAAAAGTAGTTCCCGGTTTGGCTGCCGGTCGCCTGGCTGCGGGATTGCTGGCAATGGCTGCGGACGGATTCGTTTTCGTATTTTCCGTTTTCTCGGGTGGGTTCGCCGCCGCATTGGCAGCCGCAGTTTTCTTGGCTTCCCGGATGGCGTCCTCCCTGGCACGCCGGATGGCGGCGGCAATGGCGTTGCCCAATTTCTGATCCTGTCTTTGCTTCAGGTTCATTTCCTTTTTGAGCTCCTTTTCATGGGATTGCAGACCGCTGACCACTTCATCCTTTTCCTTTTTTTCTACTTCCAGCACCTCCTTTTCTTTATTCTGTTTGGTAAGGGCCTCATCCTTTTCCAGACGCTTTGTTTTAAGACCATCAATTTTATTCTGCAGGAGATCATGTGTTTTCTGGATGTTGGCGGCCCGCTCTTCGCGGTAGGTACGGTAAGATTTCAGGTAGGCTACCCGTTTCACAGCATCGTTGAAATTGTTGGCGGCAAAAATGAAATTGAGGTAATCGTAGTTGGTCCGGTTTTCATAGGCATAAATAACACTTTCCGCATATTGTTTGCGCAGGGTGTCCAGTTCCCTTTTCAGCTTCAGGATCTCCGACCAGGAATTGTTCATATCGGCCTGGATGTAATTGATCTGCTGGTTTATATTGGAAATGGCGGCAAGCCTTAACCGGAGCCGTCTTTGCAACAGGGCCAGCTGGCCCAGTGTTTCTTTTTTATTTTTCTTGGTAACGTCCAGAGAATGCTTTACTTCTTCAATCTGATGCTGGATTGAAGCCCGCTCTTTTTCCAGATCGCTGCGGGTTTGTGCAGGGGTCTGGGCAAATGAAACCGCTGCGGAAC
>DASRLM010000558.1:0-5501 GCA_035648455.1 Puia sp.
ATAAAGTAGTAGAGATAATCGGAAAAGTTGCGTTTCGCATAGGAATAAAGCGCTGCCAGGATAAAGCCTGGAACAAGCAAAACGAAAACCTTTAACAGGGAAAGTCCGGTGAACAGCAGGCCCAGGGTGAATACGCCGAAAGCGATCATGGAGAATACAAAAAGCCGGTTAACCCCCTTTTCATCAAAATAGGTGATCATACTCTTTATGCCTTCTTCCTTATCATCCTCCCGGTCCCGGTAATCGAACAATATGCAAATGCCGTAAATCAGGAAAAACCGGCTGGCCGCGAACAATTTCATCTGGTCGTTAAAATGTTCTTCCTCCGCAATGAATACGGGCATGATGGCGGTTACATAGGTCCAGACCATGGTGAGGAATGTCGTTTTTCCGATGGCCACCTGTTTTAAAAAACGGAAATAGGGAAGCGGGATCTTGGGGGCGGAATATAAAAAAGTGATCAGGGTGGCAAAAAGCAGGGCGAACCAGTGGTGACGCAGTTTGATAAAAAATATAATGGATCCCACCACGCCGGTAAAATAAAAAAGCAGGTGTCCGTTCTTGTGTTCGTGTGTCCATTTTACGCGGTCAGGTGATTTGTGTGACTGGGGTGTGAGGAACCAGTGAAAATTGTAACTGCAGATACTGGCAAAAAAAACAAACCAGAAAAAATCGTAAGAATAGGAAAGGCGGAGTACATAACTCGTTTGCCAGGTCATCAATACCGAACAGAGTGAAATGTAAACGCTGCTGAATAGAAAAAAGTTAAAAATTTTCCGGAGACGGTCCAAAATGCTAGAGATTAGTGGAGGAGTACGATTTGACCGGTTCTTACAGTATCACTTCTTCTTCCGGAAAGGTCGGTCAGTAAAAACCGGAAGTCTATGGTATCATTTTCTCCGTTGTCTATCTGAATATCGTTATAAGCCAGGGTAACGCTGAAATCGGCCGTGTTGGAATTCGGTATTGCCGGATCGCTGGTCAAAATGGTGGTGAAGGTATCGGTGGTTTGTATGTCAGTTGGAACGGGTTTCAGATTGTAGCGATGGCGGATAATGGTTAAGCTGTCTCCGTTGATAATCCCTTTTTTCTGGCTGTATTCCAGCACAGCATTGAAATCTCCGCCAATCGGCACAACCGGAGTAAAGGATTTTACCCGGATGGTGGGTTTATCCAGAAACTTATCCTTACTGCAACCCAGGATAAAAAATAAAACACAAAAAAGAATAGAAAACCTGGATCTCATGAAAGTGATTTGAACGTTGCAAATTAACGGATTTTCGCGAAAAGCTTTAGTATTGTGCGGGTTTTTAAAATTCATAAAGGGTTTATTCCCTTTCCCGGAAACAAAATATGAGTAATCATGCGTCTTCTCATCTATACGAGGGAATCCCGTCCGGGTTGCCTGAAAACTTCACCCGGGAGGCATTGCTGATGTTCCGGGATCAGTATGCCGGAAATCTCTTGTACCGGCAATTGGCAAACTCGTTTCACATTCATCCGGGGTCCATTTCCAGGCCGGAACAGATTCCTTTTCTACCGATCTCTTTTTTTAAAACGCAGGCGGTAAAAACGGGTTCGTTTGTTCCGGAAATTATTTTTGAAAGCAGCGGCACCACGGGGCAGCAGTTGAGCCGGCATGAAGTGAAATCCGTTTCCTTATACCGGGAAAGTTTCCTGCGCGGATTTGGATTGTTTTATGGAGCCGTAACGGATTATTGCATCATCGGGTTGTTGCCGGCTTATCTGGAAAGATCCGGATCCTCCCTTGTTTTTATGGTGGATGAACTGATCCGGCAAAGCCGGCATCCGGAGAGCGGATTTTATTTGTACGCCTTTAGTGAATTGCGGGACCTCCTGCTGCGCCTGGAAAACCGGAAACAAAAATCGTTGCTCATCGGGGTCAGTTTTGCCTTACTGGATTTTGTGGAAAGTTTTCCTGTTGCGCTGGAACATACAGTGGTTATGGAAACCGGTGGCATGAAGGGGCGGCGTGATGAAATTACCCGTGCACAATTGCACGATATACTGATGCGGGGTTTTGGCCTGCAGGAAATCCATTCGGAATACGGCATGACGGAGCTGTTATCCCAGGCCTATTCAAAAGGCAATGGATTGTTCCGGCCCGTTCCCTGGATGAAAGCGATGGTCAGGAAAGAAGACGATCCACTCGATGTGCAGCCATCCGGTGAGGGCCTGTTGAATATCATCGATCTGGCAAACCGCGATTCCTGTGCTTTTGTGGCCACCGACGATCTGGCCAGGGTTTATCCGGACGGATCCTTTGAAGTGCTGGGCAGAATGGATAACAGTGATCTTCGCGGTTGCAGCCTGCTGGCTGTTTAGTAATAGGGGACATCCATCAGGTTGCTGCAGGCAACCGTACAGCTTTTCTGATTGCTTTCCGTGGCCAGTTCAATCAGCTTTATCGTATTGTATCCGTGCTCAGGCAGTACACGCAATGGCTTACCATTCTTTATCGCATCATACAGGTCTTCGTAGTACCCGCCATAATTTCCCCGAAGGGTAGGATATTTTTCTTTGATCACCCGTCCGTCAATTTCTGTGTGCAGTAAACCGGCGTTTTCCACCGGTTCCATGCCCCAGTCGGATGTATTGGGAAGCTGTCCCTGCCTCAGCAAAGCCTCCTGGGGATCTTCTCCGTACTTGATGAACGAACCTTTTGTTCCATGGATCATGTAGCGGGGACCAGGCTCACGGACAAGCATACCCGATTTTAAAATGACCTTGGTCAGCCCACAGTCCAGCCACAATTCAAAGTAATCGGTAGTCTTCGCATGCGGGCGCTGCATGCGCAGGTCGGCCGTTACGGACCGGGGTAAACCAAACAGGCAGAAAGCCTGGTCGATGAGGTGGGCGCCGAGATCGTACAATATACCCGTACCCGGCGCATCCTCTTCCCGCCAGGCGTTGGGTTTTTGTTCCGGCCGGTAACGGTCGTAGTGCGCTTCAAACTCCACAATCTCCCCGAGTTTTTTTTCTTTCAGTAATTGCCGGATGGTTAAAAAATCGCTTACGTATCTTCTGTTCTGGAAAACGCTGAGCGTTTTACCCGATGCGCGGGCCATGATTACCAGTTCCCCTGCTTCTTTACTGGTAATGGTGAATGGTTTTTCCAATACCACGTGTTTTCCGGCATTCAGTGCAAGGGAAGCGTATTCAAAATGGGTATCGTTGGGTGTGGTAATCACGACGAGTTCCAGCGAGGGGTCGGCCAGCATCTCGTCTATGCTCCTGACCACGTTCACGCCGGGATATTTTTCCTGCGCCGTATTGCCGTGTCTTTGCAAAATACTCAGCAACTGGAATTTTGGGTTGGTAATAATAAAAGGAAGGTGCATCACCTGGGCGGCTATGCCATATCCGATTACGCCTGTTTTCATAAAGCCTGTTTTATTTGTTTCGCGAAGGTAAGCCGGAGAAAAGAAGGACAGTCAGAGGGAGTTTAAAAACTTCATCAGCTGATCCCTTTGCCCGGCGGTTAACTGCGTGAAGGCATCCCGGGATTTTTTTGCTTCGCCGTCGTGCCAGAGTATGGCTTCTTCTATACTTCGTGCGCGGCCATCGTGCAGATAATATGCCGTACCGGTTGTTTTTTGCATGAGTCCGATTCCCCTCCGGCAACCTTTGCATTTTCTATCTCCAGTTCAGAGAAAAAAGATATTTTCTGGGAGAATTGGTGACCGACGAACAAAACCGCTCTTTCCAGCGTTAGCGTGGATTGCTTTTGATTGAAGTTGCGTTGATAAAAAGCACTTCCATAGCCGGAAATAACCGTCTTCTGGCTGTTGATTCCGGCATGCAGGGAATCTTCGTTACTGAGAACGAGTTGTTGGGCGCCGGTTCTAAATGGCTGAGCTTCAGTAGGAATGGCCGTACACAGGGACAAAATGAAAAGGAAGGGAGCCAACAGATATTTCATGCTGCAAAAGAAGCCGTAATCCGGCTGTCCGGATTACGGTATTGGA
Organism: Puia sp.; assembly: GCA_035648455.1. GTDB lineage: Bacteria > Bacteroidota > Bacteroidia > Chitinophagales > Chitinophagaceae > Puia. The sequence continues at coordinate 3,990 of DASRLM010000558.1, forward strand.
AAAAGGGTTTATACAATCCGGAAAAATCTGAACTTGCCGCTTCAGAGAAAAAGAAGATATTTATCCTATAATCATAAAAACACACAAATGAAAATGGTAAAAAGCTGCCTGACCCTTATACTTGCGTTAATCGTTTGTACGGGAATCCGGGCACAGACAGCAGACGAGATCGTCAACAAATATTTTGAGGCTACCGGCGGGAAAGAAAAAATCGGTCAGTTGAAATCCATTCATACAGAAAATACAGTGGAAGTGATGGGCAACCAGGGCCCCAGCTCGATCACCATACTCGACAAGAAAGGATTCCGGCTGGACACAGAAATCAATGGACAGAAAATCGTACAGGTGCTCACGGATAAGGGCGGATGGGCTGTAAATCCAATGATGGGTTCCACCACACCGCAGGCAATTCCCGAAGATACCTATAAACAAACCAGGGATCAGATTGATCTGGCGGGGCCGCTGTACGATTATGCGGCCAAGGGAAATAAAATAGAGCTGGTGGGTAAGGAAGCCGGTGCCTATAAATTAAAGGTCACTTCAGCAGATTCTGTGGAAACCAATTTCTTTATTGATTCCGCTACCTATCGCCTGGCGAAATTAACCCGCTCCGCGACGGTAATGGGACAGCCCATGGAAGTGTCCAGCACTTTCTCCGACTACAAAAAAACAGACTTCGGTATTTATGTTCCTTTCACGGTTGAAATCAGTTATGGTGGTCAGTTCAGTCTCACGACCAAAGTAAATAAAATTGAAATAAACCAGGAAGTGGATCCGAAAATATTCGAAATGCCAAAATCTTAATTCAACCATTTCTCTTCACGCAAAAAATTCGGTTATGAATTCACGCCGCGAATTTCTACAAAAACTCACCGGTTCAGCTTTGGCATTATCCATTTTGCCGGGAACTGTTTCTGCAATCAGTAAAGAGTTTACGGAACTGCCTTACGACGGGCCCGTGCTCCGGGTGGCCATCATGGGCCTGGGTGGTTATGGAACCCGGGTGGCTGAAGCGATGCGTGACTGTAAGAAGGCCAAGCTGGTGGGAGTCATCAGTGGTACGCCGGCCAAGATCAAAAACTGGCAGAGCACCTATAATATTCCGGAGAAGAACTGTTATAATTACGAAAATTTCGATCGCATAAAAGACAATCCGGATATTGATGCGGTCTATGTAATTACGCCCAACGGCCTGCATCATGACGAGGTGATCCGGGTTGCCCGCGCCGGCAAACAGGTGATCTGTGAAAAGCCCATGGCGCTGAATGCGAAGCAGGGACAGGAAATGGTCGATGCATGTAAAAAGGCGAATGTAAAATTGCTGGTGGGCTACCGGATGCATTTTGAACCGCACACACTGGAAGTGATCCGCATGCGGAAAGCGGATGAATTCGGAAAGATTATGTTTTTTCAGGGATTGTGCGGCTTTGATATCGGAGACCCCACACAGTGGCGGCTGAATAAACAACTTGCCGGCGGAGGATCCCTGATGGACATTGGTATTTATGCCAT
>DASRLM010000559.1:0-2597 GCA_035648455.1 Puia sp.
GGATAGGGTCCCCCATATTCCACCAAAGCCATGCACGGCAACAGCGCCGATGGGGTCATCAATCCGGAGATATTCCAGCAGATTGACGCCCAGCCAGACAACCAGGCCGGCAACAACGCCCAGCAGGATGGCTCCCAGGGGAGATACCCAGTAACAGGGGCAGGTGATGGCTACCAGGCCAGCCAGGAAGCCATTGGTTGTATACCCCAGGTCGAACTTGCCTTTTGTATCGCCGAACCACAGGGCCATATACATGGCGCCGATACCGCCTCCGCAGGCTGCAAGGGTTGTATTGGCGGCAACACGCCCAATTCCCTGCATATCGACGGCGGAAAGAGTGCTTCCGGGATTGAAGCCATACCAGCCAAACCATAGAATGAATCCGCCTACCGCTGCGATGGTGAGGTTGTGTGGAGCAGGCATTCCGCCTCCATCCCGCTTAAACACGCGCCCGATACGGGGGCCCAGTACAATAGCGCCGGCCAGTGAAACCATGCCCCCGATGGTATGCACTACCGTAGAACCGGCAAAATCACGGAAGCCCTGGCCAAGTGCTGCATAGAAATGATCTTTGGTTCCCATTAAAGCAAGCCAGCCATCAGGACCCCAGGCCCAGTGACCGATGATTGGATAAATAAAACCGGTTACGCCGATACTGTAAAGGATATCGCCACGGAAACTGGTACGGCCGATCATTGCTCCGGAGGTGACCGTTGAGGTGGTATCGGCAAAAGCGAACTGAAAGATCCAGTGCGCCAGAATGGGGATACCGGTTGTTTCGTAGGTCTCCGGTACACCTTGCAAAAAGAACCAATGATATCCGATGAACCCGTTTCCTTCACTGAACATGAAGGAATATCCGATGGCCCAAAATAAAATACCGCAAATGCAGGTATCGAAAATACATTCCATCAATACGTTGACCGTTTCTTTTTTGCGGGCAAAACCTGCTTCCAGAAAAACAAATCCGGGTTGCATACCGAATACCAGAAAAGCCGCAACCAGGGTCCAGATCGTGTTTGCCGTGTTCATGAAATTGGTCTCGTGTGCTGTATAAGCCGGCGCTCCCTGCGCATGAGCAGCATTGCCTACAATGAAGGCTGGCAGGAAAATCATGGCAACGATAACTAAAAATAAACCAATGAGTTTTCCCGCATACAGGGTCAGAGCAAGTTTCCATTTCTCCCGTTTATTTAGTCTGACCATCATGGTCAGGCCCGGTTCATTTCCTCTTGCCGTGAATTTGTTTGCAATGAAATTGGATATTCCCATTTGCTATAGTTTTTTGTTTTTAGAAATTGCTTTTTTATCCGGATGTTCAGTACAGTGGGTGAACTAGAAATGATAGGTTGCAGCCAGGATGAAACTGCCAGTTGACTTCGTTGGATCGGTGCTGTTGTTCTTATAGAATGCAGCATTCGAACCATTGTCCAGCCTGAATTCCGGGATAATGGTCAGGTTGTCCACCCTGAAATTGGCAGACAGCGTTCCTTCGAAAACATTGCCCATATCATAGGAGTTGCTGCCTATGGAGTTTGTAACCCAGCCATCTTTATTCCCAATGTATTCGCCCCTTAAAGTGAGACCGAACCAGTTTACAGGATCTACATTGACATATAAAGCGGAGCCCCACCAGCTTACTGAATTCCAGCTATTGTCTGCTTGCTTCAGGTCCAGGGTCTGGATGGTGCCGTTATATCCGAGACTGAATTTGCCGGATATGGCGTAAGTCAGCACAAGATCTTCCTGCATGAGGTTTTTATCATCTGTCTGTTTACCGTCTACAAAATTCAGAAAGGCTTTAAATTTGTCATCTTTAGAGCCCGTTGAAAGTTGGGCAATAAATGATTTGGGCATACCGGGAGCTGACCGGTAATCGGTTGGATTGGCAATTCCGACCATCAGGGCAGTTTTGCCGGCCAGGCTGATGTCAGCTTTTAAACCGGTGTGGGAAAAGGGGCCATAGGTGAACATGTAACTCATGCTGTAGTTCCTGTTCAGATAAGCGTCCAGCACTTCATATCCTACATGGGTACCCCAGGTTCCTAATGTGAATTTGATTTTTGCGCTGGGTGCATAGGTAACATACAACTGTTTGATTGCAACGGTTGTCCCCGCATCGTTATAGGAGAACTCTGCCGCCCTTGTCCCAAATCCCAGGTCAACGGTAGCACTCACCTTCCCGAAACTGTGATCTGCCCGTATAGAGGCCATTCCCAATTCAAAGGAATTGCTGGAATGCGTAAAGCTCGTCGGACTGTTAAAAGATCCTTGCTTCGGATCGTTGAAGTTAAACCGGTAATAACCATCAAAAGAGCCGGTAATCGTGACCGGCGGAGAAGTTTTTTTTGTGGAATCTACGGGTACCGGCGTGGATGCTGTTTGGGAGGAATCCTGCCCCTGTACATTCGTGAAATTGCCAAGAACGATAATAATAAGCAGTTTGAAGTTTCTAACCATTGCTTGTTGATTTTATTGGTTAACTGAAATTGGCAGCCGGTTTGATCGTATCCGCTGCCTTGATTGTTTAAAGTGTTAAGGGGCAATCGCTGGAAACATCCTTTCATGGATCTTAAAACCGAAATAGCAGATTATAT
>DASRLM010000560.1:0-2032 GCA_035648455.1 Puia sp.
TATATAATACATTTGAAAAACAGGTTAAGCTGGTTAAGGAAACCGGTTATGACGGAATAGAAATCAACGAGCCGGAGAATTTTGTTGCCATGAAATCCGCATTGGATAAACTTAACTTTCATGGTGCTTATTTTTATTTTATGGTCGATGTGGATCAATCCCGGATTGATCCGCAATTGAGAAATTATATTTCCGCGCTAAAAGGAACGAACACCATCCTGGCTCCTTATATCACAAGCAGTTCAAACCAGTATAAAACTGAATCACCCGAAGCGGATGCAAAAGTTGTTAAATTGCTGAGGGAGTTATCCAAATGGGCAAAAAGAGAAGATCTTCAGATTGCCATTTACCCGCACTTCGGATTTTATGTGGAACGTACGGCCCATGCCCTGAAACTCGTAAAACAAATAAACAGAAAAAATACAGGCCTGAGTTTTAACCTGTGTCATTGGCTTGCAACAACCCCGGCGGAAGAACGCAGCACGCTAAAACCCCAATTAAAGGAACTCCTGCCACACCTTAAGATGATAACCATTTGCGGAGCCAATGATTTAGTCTCGGATAAAAAAGTCATTTGGGACGATTATATATTGCCTTTGGGGAACGGTAGTTTTGATACCTATGGCCTGGTAGCGTATGTCATAAAAGATCTGCACTTTAAAGGGCCTGTCGGGGTGCAGTGCTATGGCTTAAAGGACGATAAGGTCTGGCTGGTGAAACACACGATGGACACGTGGAATGGTTATAAAATGAGAATGGAAAAAGGCCGGTAGGTGGATATTTAATTCTTACAACAAAAAATAATTGGTATATGGTTGCATGGAGATTTTCAGTGATGCTGTGCCTGCTGGCAGGCGCTTTATCAGTGGATGCCTTGATCCTGATGAAATTTCCAGAAGCAACGGTGTTTATAAACAAACGCCGGGCTGGTAGTCTATGAATACAGGTTAGTGATTTACTAAAAGGCCCCGCTCTTTAATGCGGGGTTTTTTAATGCATCCGCTTATCGTAGACCCGGCAAAATGCTTACGGTTGTATAATAAATACGACAGCTTTCCGGTGGATCCTGAAAACAGGTTACCGGGATAATCCTGCTTCAGGCAGGGGCGCCGTTTTCTTATATTCCCACAAGGTAATGATCAGGGTGCTGATCAGAACAAGTGCTCCGCCGGCCATAGACAATACACTGAGTTTTTCGCCAAGCCAGATGGCCGCTATGGGCAGCGCAAAAAAAGCGACCAGAAAATTGGACAGGGCTACCTGGATGGCTTCCAGGTTCTTCAGCGCTTTAAAGAACAAAATCATGGACAGGAAGTTATGAAAAACGGTCAGCAAGGCCAGCCCAATCCAGGTGCTGGTTGTGAATGACGGTATATTTTTCAACATGTTGCCTTCATAATGCCAGACCAAAGGCGCCAGCAGGAGGATCATGAAGATGTACGTGTAAAAAAGCATTTCCATCTCTGTATAGTCCTGAGCTATTTTTTTGCAATACGTGTTGTAAAACCCGCTGCCCAGCACACCGGCAAAAATGAGTCCGTTACCTATAATATACTGTACACTGAAATTCACTCCGCGAATATCATTCATAGAACAAATGATGACCCCGGCTATGGCAATCAGAAAACTGATCCATCGCAGGGTGGTCATTTTTTCCTTGAGCATAACGACCGCGAAAAGTGCAGAAATCACCGGTAAGGTAAGACTGATGATGGCTCCATTACTGGCTGTGGATTGCTGCGTGCCGATGGTGGTGAATACCTGGGCCGGGAACTGACCCAATAGAGCCAGGACCGCAAAAATCTTTAAGTCGCCGAATTTTCTTTTCTTATTTGTTTTTACCGTTTTATAAACAAACGGGAACATAAAAACAGCCGCGAGCAGCATGGGTATGAATACCGTGCTAAAGGCGCCAATTTGATCCTGAACCAGTTTGATACAGGTGAATTGGAGTGACCACATCAGATTGCAGGCAAACAGGGCGCCCCAGGAAAGGATTGATTTCTTCATTTAACGGGTTAAGCAAAACCTG
>DASRLM010000561.1:0-7273 GCA_035648455.1 Puia sp.
GCGGTATGGTGAGCCAGGCAGCCAGCGGTGGCACGATGAGCCAGGAAAACAGGCCGCCGACGATCCAGTAATTTTCCCAGGCCCAGCGTTTTACTCCCTTAAAGGGCATATAAAAGCTGCCCGAAGCAAACCCGCCTATAAAATGAAAGATGATTCCGATGATGGCCTGCATACGTCAGATAGGTTAGCCATAAAATTAGGGAATGAGGACAGAATAGCTGTCATGTACTGTCATGTTCCGTTTTTGCCCGTCAGCCTTCCGCCGGTGCCGGATAAAAGCTCAATTTTGCATTTCACTGAGTTCCAGCCAGCGGAATTCTTTTGCCTGAAGATCCTCTGTAATGTGGTTGAACCGGTCGGAGAATTTCTGGATCTCCGCATAATCCGGGTTCTCCTGCCGCATTTTTTCCGTGAGCGATTCTTTTTCGCGGTTCATGGCCTCTATTTCCTTTTCCAGCAATTCAAATTCCTTTTTTTCCTTATAGGAAAGTTTGGGTTTTTCAGACTTTACCGGTTCCTTCAATGCTGCAACGACCGGTGCGCGTACTTCCGCCTCCGGTTTAGCATCCTTTGTCTTTAACCATATCTGGTACAATCCGTAGTTTCCCGGGAAATCCCGGATCACCCCATCGCCTTCAAAAACAAATAAATGTTCAACCATACGATCCATGAAATAGCGGTCGTGCGACACCATCACCAAGCAGCCCTGGAAATCCAGCAGGAAATTTTCCAGTACGGAAAGGGTGGGCAGATCCAGATCGTTGGTCGGTTCATCCAGGATCAGGAAATTCGGATTGCGGAAAAGGATGGACAGTAAATAAAGCCTTCGTTTTTCACCACCGCTGAGGCTGGATACATACGTGTATTGTTTGTCCGGCGGAAAAAGAAAAAGATTCAGGAACTGGGCCGCACCGAGCGAGCCGCCGCCCGCCAGCGGAAAACTTTCTGCGATGTCTTTTACAAATTCGATCACGCGTTTGTCTTCCTTGATCACCAGGCCGAGCTGGGAATAATTGCCGAATACGACGGTCTCGCCGACATTGATCTTGCCGCTGTCGGCCGGTTCCAGGCCCTGCAGCATATTCAGGAAGGTGGTTTTGCCGGCACCGTTCTTCCCCACTACTCCGATGCGGTCCCCGCGTTTGAATGTGTAGTCAAATCCTTTGAGAATCACCTTATCGCCGAAACTTTTATTTACTTTTTTCAATTCGGCCACTTTTCCGCCCAGCCGGCTCATTTTCATTTCGAGTTTGAGCTGTTGTTCATCCAGGTTTTGTTTGGCCTTGGTTTCCACTTCATAAAAAGTATCCTGGCGGCTCTTGGATTTGGTGGTCCGGGCCTTGGGCTGCTTGCGCATCCATTCGAGCTCCTTGCGGTACAGATTCCGGGCCTTGTCAATACTGGCCACATCGCTTTCTATACGGGCCGCTTTTTTCTCCAGATAATTTTCATAATCACCCTTGTATTCATAGAGCGAACTGCGGTCCATTTCCCAGATCTCATTGCATACATTATCGAGAAAATACCGGTCATGCGAAACCACCAGCAGCGTAATGTTCTGCTGGTTCAGGTAATTTTCCAGCCATTCCACCATTTCAATATCCAGGTGGTTGGTCGGTTCATCCATGATCAGGAGCACTTCGGGGTTTCCGAACCCGATATCGATCAGGGTCCTGGCCAGGGCAACTCTTTTGCGCTGTCCGCCACTCAGATTTTTAACGGGCTGGATCAGGTGTTCGATGTTCAGGCGGCTGAAGATCTGTTTCACTTTCGCATCAAAATCCCAGGCGCTGAGATGGTCCATCTGGTCGATGCTTTCCATCAGCGCATCGGTATCCCCGCTTTCGCTGGCTGCTTCAAACGCTTTGATGGCAGTAATGACCGGATGTTTGTGGTGAAATACATTATCCAAAACGGAAAGGTCTTCCTGGAAACGCGGTTCCTGTTCAAAGAAGGTAACGGTTATGTCTTTGGAGATCCAGACCTTGCCATTGTCCGCCGTTTCTTTCCCGGCCAGGATTTTCAGCAAAGTGGACTTGCCCGTCCCGTTTTTGGCGATCAGGGCGATTTTATCCCCGGACTCAATGTGAAAGGAGATATTGTTAAATAACGGATTAATTCCAAACGATTTCCCAAGGCCCTCAGCAGAAACATAGTGCATGGGGCAAAGATAAACCTTGCTTTGGCCATTCGGAAATTTTGCCTTTGGCCGGAGTACCTGATTTAGTTAAATTCCGTAAGAATTAACCAACAACAAAAGTCTGCCCATCATTCTTCAATGATGCAATTGCCAATACAGGGCCTTCATAAAATAGCCACCCACCACGCTGCGGGCCTGGAATCCAACCTGTTTCCCATCCAGTGTTTCGTGCCAGTCGCTTAAAGGCACCCGGGTAGGCGTTTCAGTGAGGTATTTATAAACGGGATCAATAAGCGCTTCAAAATTTTCATGGTTATCCGCCAGGGCGGCGGTCCACATGATCCAGTCCGACTTGGTATAGGTTTTCCGGCTGTCCAGCGGCAGTCCGAATGCATTTTGCTTACCGAGATAATATTTTATTTCTTTATGATACACTGAATCCGGGAACAGGTGCAGGTCCAGCACTTTATCCCAGACCAGATTGTATTTCTGGCTCCAGGTGTTTTTATCATTAAAAGTAAGCGCATAATGATCCCCTGCCCCGGCCAGTTTCTCCCACTGGCTCACCATGCGTTCGGACAAACTCGTATACCTTTTCGCAGAGAACTGGTCGCCTTTCAGGGCCGCCATCATACCAAAGCTGCGCAGGGCCACAATGGCTTTGACGGACAGGTTGGCATTGCGCGCAAGGTGCCCCGCAAAATCATCCGTGCATAACTGATCCGCCGGATCCAGTCCTTTTTGAACCAGGTAGTTTGCCCATTGGGTTAACACCTTCCAGTGTTTGTTTGCAAATTCCGCATTCCCCTCCTTCTTTACAATGGCTGCGGTCAGGATGATCATATTGCCGGATTCTTCCACCGGCATGCCTTCTCCATAAATCTCCCCGTTGGCCAGCGGATAGGTTCCCAGGTCATGTGCGGCATAAGGTTTTGCGTAGCGGCCGCTCTCGCAGAAATAAAATATTCCGTTGAGCATACCTTTTAACAGATCCGGATTATACATCAGGTACAAGGGCGCAGAGGGATAGGTTACATCCACGGTATTGATGCAGCCATTGCTGAAATTTTCTTTGGAAAGAAAAAGAATTTCTCCTTCAGGACTTTTTACCAGTTTGTGCGCAGATACGCTTTGCCGGTAGGCCGCCACGCAGAGTTTAGCGTACGTTTCCCCGCCGGCTGCCAGTGCATCCTGGTAAACCCGCTGATCGGCGCTGTCGCATGTTTTGAGTATGGATGAATAATCCCTCAGAGCCGCATCCATTTCTTTTTCGATGCTGCTGCCAGGCTCCAGTTTCCACCAGGGCTTCAGGTTATTGTGAAAATACTGGATCGAATACAAGTCATCATAACCCAGCAACATCAGATGATCTTTAGGTTTCCCGGAAATGGTTTCCACCGGAAAATCCGTTCTCAGTTCCTTGCCGGAAATCTTTTGTACCGCCTTTTCTTTTTTTGACGCACCCACATACAAATATCCCCAGTCAATGCGCAGATCATCTCCCTTTTTTGCCAGTACGGGCTGGTCTTTTGTCCCGGTCTTCAGCATATCCAAAGCAGCAGTAGTGAGTTTTGAACTGACCACTTCCTGGCCCGGAACATTCACGGCAAGGTCTGTGGGAGCCATGAAATGCAGCTGCACCTGGTGTGTCTTCTGATCGCTGGCATTGATCCGGAAAGCAATATAAGAAACCGGGCGGGACAACAAATGCAGATCATTCAGGATCAGCGGGGAAATGAAACTCATGGTGACGTTCACCGGACCACAGACCATATCGTACACTGTTCGTGTGGCCGTTACCGTTACCTGTTTTTGCTCCGCGTCAACAGGCTGATCGGCAACTTCTACCCGTCTCACCAAACCCGCATCCAGCCACTGCTCCGCGGCAGTGTTGGTTACGTGAATGGCCAGTATGTTATTTCCTTCCCCTGTTTTCTTTAACAGGGAATCGGGAACCGGTATATATAAATATTTATGCGTCCATCCTTTCAGGGTATAAATATTCACCCCGTTTAAAAAAACTTCCACATTATCGTCGTGCCTGATCTTTAGAAACAATTTACCTTTCTCCTGCTTTACGCCTGGAAAAACCCGGCGTGTCCAAAGATCCGGACTCACCCATTTGGTTTTAGCGAATGCAACATCGTCACCAAAAGGTCCGTCCCCCGTTTTCCAGTCCTGGTCTTTATAATCTTCATTCATCCAGTTTCCCGAAGGTCTGGCTTCCGTATATTTCAATGAATAAGCCTTTTCTTCAGCAGACGGCAATATCGTTTCATACAGGGGCGCTTCCTGGCCAAGGACCCTGTAATTCTTTCCATCCACGGTAATGCTGGCTATCAGCGGCTGATCGGCTCCCGTCCAGTGTTTGGTCGGAGAGCTGGTTACCGTATCACTAAAGGACCAGATGCTGAAATAAGGATCATGGCTGATTAAGGGATAGGCCGGCATCTGATGCACCTGGGCAAAGGAAAACCGGGCGAAAATCATTAAAAGAAAAAATAAATAATAAGGAACATAGCAGGTTGAAGAAGATCTTTTCATGGGTTCAATTTACAAAAAACCGGCAATCAACCAGTATCTGATTTTTCCTGTTTACCCATAGCCGGTTCACGTTTCCGGGTTAAATTAACAGTAAAATACCGGAGTCGGAGACCTGGAAGATAATGAGGCCTGAATCTTGCGGTAATGAACCGGGCAATAGAAATTCGTTCCCAGGTATGATAAGATCAGGATCTGCATTATTACTCTTAGTTTTAACAACAAAAATATCTTTTTCCCAGATGGCTAACCGGCCGTTCCCCCAGCATATTTCCTATTATCCGGGATGTATAAAGCCCAGCCACATGCCGCAGCGGAAACTGGATGCCCAGGTTTTACACTTTTATCAAAACTGGAAACAGCAGTATATCCATGCATCACCCGGGCTGGATCAGGCTTATGTTTTTTTTGAAGAAAAAGGATCCAATCTGCAAAGCGTATCGGAGGGTCAGGGATATGGCATGCTGATCATTGCCCTGATGGCAGGTGCAGATCCTGTGGCGCGGGGCACTTTTGACAGCCTTTACCGGTACGTGCTTGCCCATCCGAGTAAACCCGATTCCCCCCTCATGGCCTGGTCGCAGTTCAGCAACAGCCGGAACAAAGACCAGACTTCCGCTACAGACGGGGATATGGATATTGCTTACGCCCTGTTGCTGGCCCATGAACAATGGGGTTCCGCCGGGGAATTCAATTACCTCTCGGATGCCAGATCCATGATCCGGTCCATCATGCAATATGAAATCAACCGGGATACTTACAGCATCCTGCTCAGCGATGCCGTGGAACCGGACAGCGAGGATTATTTTGACATGCGGTCATCTGATTTTATGCCCCTTCATTGCAAAATGTTTGAACTGGCTACTGACGATCCGCAATGGAAAAAAGTGGTGGATAATAATTATAAACTCTTTACTGATCTTCAGAACAGGTATAGTCAGGACGCGGGTCTGGTCCCCGATTTCATCATCCGGATCAATAAAACGGCCGAGCCGGCGCATCCGGAATACCTGGAGTCCCGGTACGACGGATGTTATAATTACAATGCCTGCCGCGTTCCCTGGCGGATCGCTACGGATTATCTGCTCACGGGCGACAAACGTTCTGCTGAGATGGTGAACAGGATCAATCATTGGATAAGACAGACCAGTTCGGATAACCCCGATAATATTTCAGCAGGATATACCCTGCAGGGAAACGATATCAAAAGCCGGAACTATGAGGCCCTGAGTTTTATAGGTCCCTTTGCCGTGGCCGCCATGGTGGATGCCAAAAATCAAAAATGGCTGAACAGCATCTGGGATTACCTGCTGCAATTCAAACTGAACGACTTCGATTATTACGACAACAGCATCAAGATGATCAGCCTGCTGATCATCTCGGGAAACTTCTGGGAACCCTCGGCCCCTTCCATCGCTTATCATATGCCCGCGGGGAAAAGCCACAGTTAAGGTACGGAGCTATAGATGCCATGAGGCCGGAATCAGTGGATCTTCTTAACTGCGTCAGCCATCAGGTTGGCCACGAAGCGGTTTCCCTGGTCATTGAGATGAACCCCGTCCAGGGTAAGGATTCCCTTTTCCTGATTGCCGGGGTTATGATCAACCTCGTATTCATGAAATTCCTTCCGCAGGTCAATCAGTCCCACCTGCTCGTCTGCGGCAATTTTCCGGATGATGTTGGAATATTTGTTCAGATCCCCATCCTGCTCATTGCTGTAATCATTTTTTTCTCCAATGGTTGACGGTGTACAGATGATCACCTTCGCATGGGCCTCTTTCAGCTTTTTAATGATGGCGAGATAGAACTTTTCAAATTTGTCCGCATCAGTTCCCGTCCCCATCCTTTTATGCCAGACATCATTCACGCCAATCCAAATCACCACAATATCCGGAGATTTACTGATCACATCATCCTCCATCCGCAGGTAAAGATCATATACTTTATTGCCACCGATCCCTGCGCCGGAAACATCGTAATTGGCATTGCCACCAGGATTTAACAATCCGTTAGTAAGCGTAACATATCCATTTGCTTCCACACCCATCTGGGTAATGGAGTCGCCAAAAAAAATCACTTTGATTTTTTTAACCGGCAAAAAAGACATGAGGAGTATGGCAAATGTGAACAGGCTGGCTGAAATGACCTTCTTCATATGGAAATATTATTTTCAAATATAATCCGGCTGCCCGGTTATTCCCAAATATAAAAGATCGGCGGGGCTCGGGAATCGGCAAAGCGGTCGTTATCTTAACGTTAATTGAATTCTTTACCGTTGTTTTTTTATACATTTGCGGATCATTTTTAAACCGCACGCCTTCGTGTCAAATACCCGAGCCTTAACCGGAATGATTCGTGATTAATCACAAACCGTCATACCAATTCGTCTTAAAGGCTATTCTGATAGCGCTTTGTCCCGTTTTCTTTGCTGTTCAGCTATTTTCCAATTTTGGGATTTCCATAGCGCGCAATAATGATTTTGTCAGGATGTGCATTGAAAACCATGACCATCCTGTTAAATCAATTCCGAGCACATCTCATCCTCAGAGGGGTTTCCGCCTCAACAAACATTTCCAGCCGGAGTATCTGTAT
>DASRLM010000562.1:0-3632 GCA_035648455.1 Puia sp.
TCCATCACATCGATCACCGGATTTGTCGGCAGCCATACATTGGGAAGCACATACGGAAAAGTGGCGTTCATGCGCAGGGCGGTGAGTAAGCGGATGTTCATCGGATTCTGTCTGTAAAAAAAACTGCCGAAGTCCACCGCGTCCGGATCAATGTCCATGATCCTCGTACTGTCATATACCGGCCGCATCAGAAAACTAATTGGCTGGCTGCTGATGAGCATCGTGCGACTATCCCGCGTGATCACCGAACTCAGCAGCATCAACGGAATACGGGCTGCTTTCTCATCGGGCGCAACATCCCTTAACTGCCGGTCCAGCACGCCGCGTGTATTGATGTTGAGTTTTTGCTCGAACGCATAACCACGGTCCTTGATGTATTCATAATTCCCCACCTTGAATTTCTGGGCCGGAGAGGCCAGGTCGCGCGCCACAAAAGAAGAAAAAAGCGGATTGAGTAAATCTTCTGAAATGTTATCCGTGTATTGATGATCCTGCAGGTTGATGGTTGAATCCGTCTCTTTCATCCTGGCCAGGGCCCGGAAATAGGCCGCTCCGAACATGCCCCCGGAGGCACCGGTGATGAGGAATGTTTTATCCATGAGTTTCCCACCCATCTGCGCATCCAGTTTCTGCAGAACATTCATGGTAAAAGCGGCGCTCCGGCTTCCGCCGCCACTGGTGTTGATGATCAGCATCAGCGGTTTTTCCTCCCGTTGTTTCTTTTTCCAGTTCTCCAGGATCCGGATCATACCCGATTCATCCCGCTGCACTTTATCCGCCGTGCAGATGGCCAGCAAATGATCCCTGTCGTATACCGGCCGCTCTGCCCTGTTGGTATAATTCAGCCCGTAAGCCTTGTTTGTCGGGTCAATCACATCATACCGGTAAAGCAGGTTCAGCACCAGGAAGAGGATGATGAGAATGGGGATGCTCCAGCTTTGCATAAAATAGGAAAAGGCGCCGGACAGGGAAATCAGTATGGAAAAGAAAAGGAAAATGCTGGCGGCGGCAGGCAACTGGAAAAACGGCTTGTCCATAAAAAATCCGACAACTACCAGCACCAGAAAAGCAAAAATGATGGAGATGATGGCCGCGAAATGATGCCGGCTGAAAATCCGCTCAATAAATTCCTTACTGTAATGGGACACATCCCGTACCGGCTTCACTGTAAACGGGGTGCTGAGATACCATTTTACTTTGATCAGCCGGCTGGCATTGAGGTGGGTATCTTTCGAATTGAACTGCGACTTAAACAATTTCGGATTGCTGATCAGGGGCGTCACCTGGCGGATAATGGACCGGTCGGCCTCAAAAAAATAGAGGATGGAAAGACCGATCACTAAAAAAAATCCCGTCAGAAACCCGGCAATCAGCCACGCAATTTCTCCATTGGTCATCAGTTCCTTGGTACTGTCGAATTCCACCGCCCGGATAAAATAGTCTATCAGCAAACATCCCGGAAGGATAAAATTATTGGTGCAATATTTTAAAAAGGGCCGTCCGGTGGTTGCCAGGAAGCGAAAGTGGTGGCTGAATAAAATAAAAGTGGTCACGTTCCAGCTCATGATGAATGCGGCCAGGGCGGCGCCAACGATCCCGGCACTCAGGGCGTTTACATTATTCAGGTATTCCGGGGCCATGAATAAGGCATCGGCGCCAAAAGAATGCATGAATCCGCCGTGAAAAGTGGAGAAAAGAATAAACCAGAATACCAGGAGCACCTGAAACTTTTTCAGGTAAAGGATAACCAGCTGAACGGGAAAGGAATAATAAACAGATCGGAGGTAAAACATCATGGAGTCCCTTTTAACGGAAAGGAGCACATAAAAATTATTTTAATCGTCCGGGTCTCAGCATATAAACAGCATAAACCAGGCTCAGCAACAACAGCATGCCCGTAATCTGATGCAACAGGGCGATCCAGTCAAAAAACACCCAGTGGTTCGCTTCAATGCCGGGGCTCAGCAAAAGGGCTAGGATACCCCATAAGATCTGGGCACAAATTAACCCCAGCGGTGCCACCAGTTTCGTCCGCTCATAACGGAGAAGGCCGGAGGAAAAAAGAAGGGTGGTCCATGTGAGGATGCCCACAAAGATCAGGTAAGCAAGGCCCCGGTGGATGAACTGGATGGTGATGGTATTTTCAACGAGGTTGAGATACCAGGGCGAGCTTTTAAACAGCGTTGCCGGGATCCAGTGCCCATTGATCATTGGCCAGGTGGGGGCGACGGCTGCGGCTTTATGGCCAGCCAGCAGGGCCCCGTAGGTTACCTGGATGAAGATCAGCACCAGCAACACAACCGAAAACCGCCGCAGACCCCTGGCATTGCGAATCCGCGTGACCGGATATAAAAGCTGCAGGGCGAACCAGAAAGCAAAGGAGATCAGGGCCAGCGCAAAAACAAAATGCAGGGCCAGTTTGGCCGGTTGTACATACAGGGCATCCCCCGTCAGCCCGCTGGCCACCATGATCCACCCGATGGCTCCCTGCAAAGCACCCAGTAAAAAAAGGATCAGCAGGGGACGGATCATCTCAGTTTTCATTTTCCTTTGCAGCAGCAGATAAATGAACCCCACAACAAATACGACCCCGACCAGCCGGGCCCAGAACCGGTGGAACCATTCCCAGAAAAAAATAAATTTAAAATCCGAAAGGCTGAAACCGATATTCAGCAGATGATATTGCGGGGTTTGCCGGTATTTATCAAATTCAACCATCCATTGCTGATTATTTAACGGAGGAACCACACCCGTGATCACGTTCCACTCGGTAATGGACAGTCCCGACCCGGTCAGCCGGGTGATACCGCCCAGCATAACCTGGATCATCAGCATGATGGTCCCGCCCAAAACCCAGTAGGCAACCGCCCGGTTGGATGAACCGGTTTTCCGTATATGCATAAAGCAAAAATATTCATTCGCAGCCGCCTGTAGATAACTATTTCATCCGCTTTGCCCGGAGAATGTTCCATTCCGTTATTTTTGATCAAAGATTTTTCTTTGCTAAAGGCATTTCATCAGATTTCATTACGGGAGGCCGGCTGCGATGAAGCAGGACGTGGTTGTTATGCCGGACCGGTGTTTGCCGCCGCTGTTGTGCTTCCCGGTGATTTTTACCATCCGCAGCTGAATGATTCCAAACTGGTTCCGGCAGATATCAGGATCGAACTGCGGACCTTTATCGAGACCCACGCTCTGGATTATGCGGTTGCCCAGGTAAGCAATGAAGAGATTGACCGGATCAATATTCTCCGGGCCTCCTTCAAAGCCATGCACCTCGCGCTTAAAAAATTAAAATCCCCGCCTGAATTCCTGCTGATAGACGGTCATATCTTCCATGCCTATAAAAAAATCCCGCATCTCTGTGTGATCCGGGGAGATGGTATATATGCTTCCATCGCTGCGGCCAGTATTCTGGCAAAAACCTACCGGGATGATTACATGCAGCGGCTCCATAAAAAATTCCCGCATTATAATTGGTACAACAATAAAGGGTATGGGACTGCGGAACACCGCAAAGGCATAGCTGATCACGGATTGTGTTCCTATCACCGGCGCAGCTTTAATATCGTTCCGAGCCAGATGGAAATTTTCGAAACCGGTTAAATGGACCAGGATGTTTACGGTGGTTG
>DASRLM010000563.1:0-3518 GCA_035648455.1 Puia sp.
GCAGAAATAACGGTGAGCGCCTTTGAAAGAAAGCGGTTATACTCGCTCCAAAACAGACCACCAAAACAAACAGACTAGCAGAATCCAGCATAGACAAAGTTAGCATTAGTTAATACCTATAAAAAAACCTCCCAAAGGAGGTTTTTATTGTGTAAAAGAAATTTGATTTTAAACTATCTCTATTCCTTTCGCGCCCTTATCGATAATAGCTATACCCAGATCATTATCGCCGAATTTGCCACAGTTTGGCGGACAGATATTGGCCATATTGAAACCGAGAATAGTATTGTTACCGTTTTTCGTGATGTAAACATCTTTATTTACGGTAGTACCCATTTTTGTTGTTTTGGATTTGGTAGCAACCATCACCAGGCTCTGGCGTCCTGCATATTCAGGTTTTTCCGGAAAATCAGCCGGGTAAGCCATAAAATAGAACTTAACACCATCTGCGCCGTGTTGTTTAATGTTGGCTAAAAAGCCTTCAACGTCTTCAACACTGTACCAGGCACTTAAAGAATCTTCTTTTCCGATGCGTTCAGAATTGTGAACCCATCTTTCTTTTTTGTACTCTCTTAAAACGGTGTCGACGAATTCGGTGTTGACATACTTGCCAACTTTTACTGATTTTTTTTCTTTTGTGATCATTAGCTTGAAGTTTTCAGGAATTAATAAAATAAATTATTACCCCCTAAAAATATCGAAGTAGATATACTAATAGATCCTACAAAGAAATGCTATTCAATGAATTACAAATTAATAATATTTGTAAGATGTAGATTGTCAGCCAGTCCCGTTAAAACACCGGTAAAAATACCGTGTTTTAACGGGGGTAAATACCGTGAAAACAACGGTCAACATACCCGTAAAAAAGTTTGGAAATACTGCGGGTTTATGCTTCAAAATAGCTTGTTTCGCAAAATGGAAGAATTTATCCGGGGAAATGCAAGAAGCAATTTTGTCCATTTTGTACTGAAGATTCCTGAAAACTGTAGTCTGAAATTTTATCCTCTGACAAGTTACTGGATTAAACAGGTTTTTCCTATAGTAGGAACCACTTAAGGGTTTCCCCTAGTGCATTTTCCTGCGGCTAAAAATGATCATGAAAAGCCCGTTTTATTCCCAAATCTGGAAAGAAGCGCCATTTATTCGCCTGCTTATTCCGATGGTACTTGGAATTGTACTACAATATTTTTTGCCAATTTCCAAATCCTTCAACGGCCTGATCATCATTTTCTGCTGTTTGGGTCTCGGTTTTTCACTTTTTATTCCGGCGTTTAGCCTGTTTGGCTGGAATTGGACGATGGGCGTTTTGATCTCTGTGGCCTGTCTCTGTCTGGGAAGGCTATTGGTGATTTGCCACCAGGATTTAGCGATTCCGGTTTCCGTTTCCCCGCCGGCCGCAGAAAAATATTCCCTGATTGCCCGGCTGGAAAATGATCCCATAAAAAAAACACGGTCGTTTAAATGCCTCGCCACGGTTCAATACTGCTGCCGGTATCAGGATTGTTTCAGAGAAAAAGAAAAAATTTTTATCTATTTCCAGGCAGGCCAGCTGACGGAAAATATCAGGGCCGGCGCCCTGATTATTTTCAGCAAACCGGTTTTACCCATCGAAAATACGGCCGCACTTTCCGGATTTGATTACGCTGCTTACTGCCGCATCAAACACATCTATGGGCAAGTCTTTCTTCAAACTGATGATTATCAGCTCCTGGGCGAAGAAAAGGAAAACCTTTTCAGCGCCTGCTTAAGTTCCTGGAGAAAAAAAATCCTGCGGATTATAATACAATATATACCCGGAAAAGAAGAGAACGGCCTGATGGAAGCCCTGATGATCGGATATACAGATGATCTTGATCGGGATCTGGTTCAATCATACGCCAATACGGGCGTTGTGCACATTATTGCGATTTCCGGGCTTCACCTGGCGTTGATCTACCATATCCTGCAGCTTTTACTGCAAAAAATAAAAGACCGGCGGTCGGGAAGATGGTTCAAACTGATCATTTTGCTGGGTTCATTGTGGATATTCAGTCTGGTTTCGGGTGCCTCGCCTTCTGTTATCCGCTCAGCGGTTATGTTCAGCATCCTTCTTTTGGCCCGGAACCTTTCCCGGGAGTCCATGATGTACAATTCGCTGGCATCTTCTGCTTTTCTCTTGCTTTGCTTCGATCCCTTCTGGCTTTGGGATACCGGATTTCAACTGAGTTATTCGGCAGTGCTCAGCCTGCTTATTTTTTTAAGGCCCATACAGGGACTCCTGACCATTCGAAACAAACTGCTGGGCGGCCTTTGGAACTCGGCATCCGTTAGCCTGGCAGCCCAGATACTCACCACCCCCATCAGCATGTATTATTTTCACCGGTTCCCCAATTACTTTTTGTTCAGCAATCTGCTGGCCGTCCCGTTGTCCAGTTGCCTCCTGGTTGGCGGTATCCTCCTTTGCCTGTTTTCCTTTGCTCCGGCCATTGCCCATGTTCTTGGCCACATCCTGGAAAAAGGAACTGGATGCCTGAATGGGTTTGTGCAGTATACCGCCCATCTTCCGGGCGCCGTTACGGACCGGCTTTCCGTCAATCTCTTCCAGGTATTTTTATTGTATATCGTGATCTGGTGCCTGTATCGTTTCTCCAGGCTTTCAAAGTGACCTTGGCAACCGCAGTTCAGGACTGGCCGGAACACCTGATCCGGTTCCTTCTTCCTTTGTGAAGAAACCCATTTGCCGTAAATTTGCGGCTCCCGGATTTCCAGTTGACGATCCTTTCACCGGAAACTAATCAGCCGATATGACCAAAAAAATTCAATCAGCACTCATTTCTGTTTTTTATAAAGACGGCCTCGAACCCATTGTGAGGGAACTGCATGCCCTGGGTATCCGGCTGATCTCCACGGGCGGTACCCGCAGCTTCATCGAAGGACTGCAGATCCCCAGCACGCCCGTTGAGGACCTGACCCACTACCCGTCCATTCTCGGAGGCAGGGTTAAAACCCTTCATCCTTCCATATTTGGGGGCATTCTGGGCAGAAGGGAAGATGAACAGGATCTGAAAGAAATGAAAGAATTTCAGATCCCGGAGATTGATCTGGTGATCGTGGATCTCTATCCCTTTCAGGAAACCGTCGCAAACACCAAAGAGGAAAGATCGATTATTGAAAAAATAGATATTGGCGGACCTTCCATGATCCGGGCAGCCGCAAAAAATTTCAGGCACACCGCCGTGATTGCACATAAAAAAGATTATGCATACCTGGAGAATTTGCTGCGCGAACAAAAAGGGGAAACCACCCTGGAACAAAGAAAAGAACTGGCCGCGCGGGCGTTTGATGTAGTTGCAGGATACGATCTGGCCATTCATGATTATTTCAATCCGGGAAAACCAGTTTCTTCTTCCATCCCGTCCGTGCCCCTCCGATACGGAGAGAATCCCCATCAGCAGGCATTTTTTGAAGGTGACTGGAACCACATTTTCAAACAACTGCACGGTAAGGAAATCTCGTACAATAACCTCGTGGACATT
>DASRLM010000564.1:0-2896 GCA_035648455.1 Puia sp.
CCTATGGGGCTTTCCGGGACCGGCTTCCCCAGTAGATTTCGATGCGCAGGGCCCTGGATTCAATAGGCAGTATGGATCAGCTGCTTTAGAGACACCCAAAACAGGGATAACGGGATAAGGCAACCATATCCCACACTTATACCTTTGATGCCAGCAACCGCCTGACGGTTGACTCGGCTGTTGCCAGTGATGGCGGCATTAATGTGAAAACCTATACGTATTAAAATTCCCTCAGGATTCAGGATTTTTATTTAAATTGATTTACATAAGCATCGGGGGTTATGTACAATCGAAGACGATTTGTAAAACTGACCGGGCGCGTTCTCATGACCATTCATCCTGGGTATTTCAAAACTTTCAATGCCGACCTATGCCTGCAACACCTTCCATTATGAGCCTTCACCTCCGGTACCGGCTTTGGATTGCGGAGATGAACTTTGACATAAATGTCCTGAGGATTTTTAACGATTATCTGGAAGCTCTTTCCTCAAGGGAAGAGGAGTCTGAAGTCAATACAGGCATTGGCGATTTTGAGCGAAAGTTCGCCGCCTTCCGGAAAGAGATAGACGATTTGAGAAACGAAATGCATTTGCTTAAAATGAAGCTGGCCGCTTTTTCCAGGGAGAAAAAGCCGCTGGACTACAAGACATACCTGGCCGACAATCATACCGGATTGAAAAAACGCTATCTGGGGTTCAGGGAAGAATTTGACAAAGTAAAGAAAGAATTTGGAGGCTTTGAAGTAAAATGGTTGAATTGAATTTTATTAGTGCTCATTCCACAGGGGCGTTGGCCGGTTTTTCTTTCTGGTAAATGGCTTTTATGGCGGCCTCATCCAGAAGCGCTGTAAATATTTTGACGCCTTTCATTTTTCCATCAAAGGACCTGTCCAGCGGAAACTCTTCATTTCCTCCGATAGACCAGCCTGCAGCTACATTCAGATTGACGACTTCTTCCAGTGGCGTAGTGCCTTTCAACGCGCCATCAATGTATAGACGGAGATCGGTTCCGGTACAAACTCCTGCAATATGATGCCATTGATTACGCCAGTCACCCGGCAAGGCTACTGTACAATCGCCTCTTCCCCAGCCGCCCGCAAAGAAACTCAATCCCGCAGATCCTTTTAACTGCAGTACGTGATTGTCGCCCTTGGCCAGCAGGTCCGTTAATTTTCTTTTGTCACCGGGATCATAGATCCAGGCCATCAGGGTGAGCGTGGTGCCATTACTGTCCAGGCTGGCTGTGTGTGGCAGACTGGTGTAATTTCCTTCGTCGGATGGGAAGCCGTCATTGCCAAAACCGGAAACATCTTTTGCCTTTTCCGTAAAATGAATTTCATCGGGAATATCCAGAACGATGGCATCGGCAGCAATGGCGCAGATCCTGATTTTTGTGGTGGTGTTCATGACCTGCAAAGCATATAGCCCTTGTTTCAGGTCAGGGGCAATGGCGTGTATTCTTTTGCAGGAATCTCCTGCATTCAGCACAACGGTGTCGCGTAGTACCGGCTTGCCATTCAGCAGGGCCGGGATGATGAACTTCTGTTTGTCGCCGCCTGTATTTTTTACGATATAATTATAATATATCCGTGATCCTTTCCGGATCACGGGAGTAGCCTGAAGACCGGTTACCTGCGGAACAGCTTTTACCGGATGCGCGGGCCTGACTACAGTCAGTTCACGGGAAGGCAGACCCTCTATCTTCAACCTGTTCCGCCCATAAGCATATAACCTGCACGATATGGAATCCTGTGTAGTGGTATGATGCTGTATAAAGCAGTTCTTTTGAATCACCAGGCTGTCGTTGATATGCAGTTTTACGATGGTCGTACCGGTGGCGCCTTCATTGTGCAGCGTGAACCTGATCCAAAAAGGAGCATCCGGTTTAACCCGATGTTCGCGGACTGAAAACCCGGAAAGGCTCACCTGCAAAACGCTGTCCGTTTCTCCCGGAATAAAGCCCGGGATCTTTTCTTTGTCCGGTTGACTATCCATGTTGTACAAAATTTCTCCGCCCTGAACCAGGGTGGCATGCGGCAACCACTTTTCATGAAATGATTCCCCGTTTACAGCGATCGACTTCACGTAATAATTCTCTCCGGAATTATTGGCGGAAACGATTCTCCATTTTTTCCCTTCGGGAAGAGAAAGGGTCGCCTCCCGGAACAGGGGTGTTCCAATGGCATATACCGGATTGCCGGGACATACAGGAAACAAACCCAGGGCGCTCCACACAAACCAGCTGGACATGGCGCCCAGGTCGTCATTGCCCGGTAAGCCACCCGGAGAATTACCATAGCGGTTATGCATGATATCGTGTACCCATTGCTGTGTTTTGTACGGATAAGCCGTACTGTTGAGCAAATAAGGTGCATGCAGCAGGGTCTCATTGTCGAATACAATTCGTTTGTCCGCGCGGGCCGAATCAAGTCCCTTTATAAAATGCTCATCGCCTCCGAGCAGATTGATCAGGTCGCGCTGATGGTGTGGCAGGAAATACGTGTATACCCATTGGTCACCTTCTTTGTATCCTGCATTTCCGGTTCCGTGATAAAAGGTATTGTCCTTGCGGGGCAGCAGGCATAATTCGTCCGGGTTGAATAAGTTCCGGTAGTTCCGGCTCCGCTGCATCAGTTGCTTGGACAGGGTTTGATCATGCATCACCTGGTCAGCAAACCGGGCCAGCGCCCAGTCGTCGTACGTGTATTCTACGGTGCGTGTGACGGACTCAGAATGGGGGTAAGGAATAAAGCCTTGCTGATACAACACCATATCCTCTTGTACAAAAGGGCCCTGGACGATGCTCTTTTTCATGGCTTCATACATCAGCGTACTATCCAGGTTCTTTATGCCTTTCAGATAGCTATCCACCAATATGGGAATGCTGTGATTGCCAG
>DASRLM010000565.1:0-2927 GCA_035648455.1 Puia sp.
ACAGAAGGAAATTCCTATCTGCTTCGGTGAAAGGGGCGGCTGGGGCAATAGCATTGGCTAATCTGCCCGGCAGCAGTCGGGGTTTCCCCAGTATTGTGCCGGCCAGCGTGTTTGGGAAATATGCGCCGAGCAACCGGATCAACATCGGTGTAATTGGTGCCGGACGAATTGCTCACGATTGGGATATTCCCGGTACCTGGCAATGGGATCAGGCCAATATTATGGCAGTATGCGATCTGGATACCAACCGCGTTCAGCAGGGAAAGCGATTTATCGATGAACACTATGCGAAAAAATCAGGCGGTTCTTACAATGGAACAAAAACCTTCAGCGATTACCAGGAACTGCTGGCAGATAAAGGTATAGATGCCGTGTTGATCTGCACGCCCGATCACTGGCATGCGCTGGCTGCCGTGCATGCTGCAAGGGCGGGAAAACATATTTACATGGAAAAGCCGGCCTCGCTTACCATTGCAGGCGGCAGGATATTAAGTGATGAAGTTTATAAGTCCGGCGTTACTTTTCAAATGGGTAGCCAGCAGCGGTCACTTTCTCCCTGGCCGCAGTTTCACAAAGCCTGTGAACTCGTACGAAACGGGCGGATCGGCGACCTGCAGGTCGTGTATGTAGGATTGCCTACAGATAAGCCTGAAGAGTCGATGCCGGAACAGGAGATGCCGTTGCCCAAAAACCTGAATTATGAAATGTGGTCAGGCAGTACGCCTTATTCTGTTTATACTGAAAAAAGGGTACATCCGCAGGATGGGAGTTATTCCAGACCGGGATGGTTGCGTTGTGAACAATATGGCGCAGGGATGATCACTGGCTGGGGAGCGCATCATTTTGATATTGCCAATTGGGGTATGGGATCCGAACATACCGGTCCGGTCGAAATCTCCTGTCAGGAAGTAATATGGCCGGCAAAGGAGGCGCTATGGGATGTGCATGGTCCTTTTAAAACAGAAGCTGTATTCGCAAATGGCGTCAGGGTTCTTGCCAGCGATGCTTATGATAACGGAGTAAAATTTGTGGGCTCTAAAGGCTGGATATTCGTTGGGCGCGGAGACTATTCCATTACAGCAAGTGATCCCAAATCAAAAGGCGGCTACGAAAAATCGCTGTCTGCCAGCGATCCTAAAATCCTCGAATCAAAAATAGGTCCTAATGAGATTCATTTGTATGAAAGCAAAGAACAGCATCTTAACTGGCTGGAGTGTATCCTCAGCGGTCAGCCGACGGTTGCCCCGATAGAAGTTGGCCATCGCGCCTGTTCCGTTTGTCTGCTAAGCGCTATAGCCATGAAGCTAAGGAGGAAATTGTACTGGGATCCGATTAAGGAAAGATTTAAAAACGACACGGAAGCCAACGCCATGCTGAGCCGCTCGGAACGCTGGCCTTATCAGCTGAACATGCAGTATGATCTGAAAACGGTTATTTGACCCGGGAAATCCTGAAACATCAGAATGAAAATGACTCGGAATATTGAAACCATAACCTTAAACGGCAAAGATGAAGTTAAAACACACGATGAGATGGTGGGGTCCCGACGATACCGTTCATCTCTCCGATATCCGTCAGGCTGGTTGCAGTGGTGTGGTAACCGCATTGCATCATGTTCCGGTGGGGGATTCCTGGCCGGCCGATGAAATAATCAAAAGAAAAAGATTGATTGAAGCAGCCGGGATGCGATGGACCGTGGTGGAGAGCCTTCCGGTTCATGAAGATATTAAAAGGCAGACCGGAAATTATGCGCTTTATATCCGCAATTATCAGCACAGCCTCCGAAATCTCGCCGCTGCAGGTATAGAGGTGGTTACCTATAATTTCATGCCGGTGCTGGACTGGCTTCGCACGGATATTCACTATAAATTGCCGGACGGTAGTTTTGCATTGTATTTTCAAAGACTGGCGTTTATTGCTTTTGATCTCTTTTTACTGAAAAGACCGGGAGCTGAAAAGGGGTATAGTCCGAAGGACATAGCGGAAGCGGAGCAGTATTTAAAAAACAGGTCATCCGCGGAAAAGGAGAATTTATATAATTCCGCCCTGCTGGGACTGCCGGGGAGTAAGGAAGCTTTTACCGCCGCTCAGGTTTTAAATGCACTAAGTACCTATGAACATATCAACGCGGAGAAGCTCAAAGCCCATCTCTTTTATTTTTTGCACCAGATAATTCCTTTAGCTGAGCAGATGGGATTAAAACTGGCCATCCATCCCGATGATCCGCCCTTTCCGGTACTGGGCCTGCCCCGTATCGTAAGTACAGAAAATGATCTTAAAGAAATATGGACAGCGGTTCCTTCGCCGGCAAACGGATTATGTTTTTGTACCGGTTCCCTGGGAGTGAGGCCGGAAAATGACTTAAGGGGGATGATTCAAAGGATGGGCCGGCGGATTCATTTTCTGCATTTAAGAAATATCAGCCGGGATGAAGATGGTAATTTTTATGAAGCAGATCATTTATCCGGCGACGTGGACATGTATTCCGTAATGAAAGAAATCAAAATGTTGATGAAACGCGAAAACAGATTCATCCCCATGCGGCCCGATCATGGGCATCAGATGCTGGATGATTTACAGAAACAAACCTATCCCGGATACAGCGCAATCGGGCGTTTGAGGGGATTGGCAGAGCTGCGTGGACTGGAAACCGGCATCATCTGCTAAGCGGGAATTTGAAAATTTGATGATTTGAAAATTTGAAAATACGGGAGAAACAGCATTTGCTAATAAATGCCTTTCATTTTCAAATCATCAAATCTTCAAATTAACTCAGTGTTTCCTGGAAAAAAACCGGACGAGGATAATGATTATCCCGATAATAAACATAAAGATGGAAATCCGGTTGATACCATGCATGTAGCGGATCCAGCTGCTCGTGGGCGCATTCGGATCTTTCTTTTTAATATACAGGTATTCAGCAATTT
>DASRLM010000566.1:0-2588 GCA_035648455.1 Puia sp.
ATCTGTGGTCAGGGATTGTAACCAGATCATCCTATTCGGCTTTTTTCGGTGACAGGGCAAAGGCAACGGCGTCATGTTCAAAATGACCCTTGTGGGAGCCATCGCAGAAGGGTTTGTTTTGCGATAAACCGCAGCGGCAAATGGAAATGATCTCTCTTCCTCCCAGATTGTAAGCTGATCCGCTGGCATCCACGATCTCAAAATCTCCTTCTAGTTTCAAAGAACCATTGCTTTTCACGGTAATCCTGGTACTGGCCATGCTGTATTGCTGATTTAAAAATGAAATTAGGCAAAGTTTGCGATTTGTAATTTCTTCCTTTTCCCAAAGCAGATCAGCGTCCTGGTTAATTGATGGTATCACCGTTCTTAATATCTTCATCCGGATGAACAATGATCTGGTCGCCGTTATGTAAATCTCCATACACTTCAATTTTTCCGGATGCCTGATTGCCCGTGGTTACGTCCACTTTAGATGCCTTTTGATTATGCACTGTGATCACATATTTTCTTTCCGTGCTGGTTATTACCGCGGAAAGGGGCACCATCCAGGCATTGGGATTTCCTTTGGAATATACCAGCACATCAGCATACATGCCCGGAGAAAGCCGGCCGTCTTTATTCATGACGTCTATTTCCATCCTTTCAGAACGGAACTGCGTATTGACATTCATGGATTTCCTGCTGATGAAACCGGTTAACCGGGTATCGGGCGATGCGCTGGTATAAAAGGAAATGCTGTCCTTATCTTTCAGGTTTACTGCAATGTTTTCCGGGATGTCCACTTGTAACCGTAGATGGGCCACCTGTTTTAGTTCCAGCATGGGCTTGTCTTTGGATGCCGAGCTGATCAAGGCTCCCGGATGCACATTGCGTTCCGTGATCACACCGTTGAAGGGTGCGGTTACTTTCAGATAAGCGAGCATGGTTTGCTGCATCTGCCAATTACTTTTTTCCGCATTACTGAGTGCGCTATCTGCTGCCATCTTTGATTTCAGGGTTGACAGATCGAGGGGTGATATGGCGCCTGCCGTATTGGAAGCTTCCAGTAACCGCTGGTAATGCTCTTTGTCAATTGAAAAATCAGCCTGACTCCTGGCATATTTTTCCTGCGCTTCCAGGCTGGCCTGCACCAACTCCGGGGCTTCGAGCTCCATGAGCAACTGACCTTCCGATACCCTGGAACCTATATCCACCAGCACTGATTTAACATAGCCGTTCACTTTGGGATAGATACTCACTTCTTCATAGGCGGCCAGTTGTCCGGGAAGTTTTACCTGGGAGGCCACCCCCTTTTTTTCAACCGTAGCCAATACGTAATGAACATCTGCATTCGCTTTCTTTTCCGTTTTCTTATCCGATGCGCCCTCTGAGGAACAAGCAGTTAAAAGAACGAAGGATGAAATAAACAGAAAATAATATTTCATGATGAATATTTAATGATTTAAAATTTCTGGCAAAAGGGACACGGATTTGTAGGATGCCTTTTGACGCACCCATCCGTAAACCAGGGGTACTATGAACAAAGCTGCAAACGTGGATGCGGCAAGGCCCCCGATCACGGCGGCACCCAGCGGCGCAGACTGATCACCGGCATCGCCGATTCCGCTGGCCATGGGTACCATACCTGCAATCATGGCCATGCTGGTCATCAGTATGGGTCGCAGCCGGATACCCGCACTCACCCAGGCTGCCTTGAATGGATCTTTATATTCGAGCCGCAGCGATTCTGCATTCGTTACAATGAGGATGGCATTGGCTACGGACACTCCGGTGGACATAATGATGCCCATATACGACTGCAGATTCAGCGTGGCTCCGGTGGCAAGCAGCATCAGCATGGCCCCCAGCAGTACGGCCGGAACGGTTGCCAGGACAGAAATGGCCAGCCCGAATGACTGGTAATTGGCAGCCAGCAACAATAGGATAACCACAATGGCCACCAGTAAACCGGTCTGTAAGGAATTCAGCGTTTCGGTTAACAGGGAAGACATTCCCCGGATCCTGGCAATCAATCCCGGGGGCGGGGTACCCAGGGATTCAATGGCTTTCTGAACTGCAGCGGTGGCTGTTCCGAGATCCTGGTGATTGATGTTGGCACTTACTGTGAGAAATCTTCTTGGTCCGGACCGGTCATATTCACCCGGAAGATCAACCAGGCTGAATTGCGCCACATCAGACAACACCGGCCGTACCTGCCCTTTTACCAGGGAAATCGACTTCAGTTGTTCTATGGAATTCATCAGGTATTCCGGAACTTCCACCTGCACCTGATAGGTATAAGCCACCTTGGTGTCCAGCCACTGCACTTTTTCTGTAAAACGGCTGGATGAAGTAGCGTCCGTTATGCTTCTGGCTACTTCATTCAGGTTTAATCCCATCTGTGCAAGCCGGAACCGGTCAATATGCATGCTGATGGTTGGAAAATGAAGGGGCTGGGCAATTTGCACATCTCTCAGGTAGCTGATTTGCTTCAGCTTATCAACAAGTTTCGCTGAATAATCTTTTATATTATCGAAATTTTTTCCCGCCACGCGTACCTCAATGGGTGTTGCGGCACCCTGGGCCATAATCTTTTCCGTGAGTTCAAT
>DASRLM010000567.1:0-3548 GCA_035648455.1 Puia sp.
TTGTATCCTTATCCAGCACTTCTCTTTTTTCGATCCGGTAACTGATAATCAGCCCAAGGCCCCCGCCAATGGCAATCAGCGCAAAATAAATGGGCACGTTAGCTCCCTCCTCTAACCGCTGATGGATATTGTATAGCAGAAAATTGTCCAGCAGATAGGCTGCAAATAAACCCAGTCCGGCCCCTACCAGCACCAATCCCCATTTCAGATTCCGGAAAGGTGCAGGCGCCTGCCTTTCCCGTTTCAGTTTCGGATCCAGCCCTTTTTCAATCATGGCCATGTTCTCCTTATTATTCATGTACCGGAGACCGAATATCATCGCAAAAAGCCCCAGGCTGCTCAGGATAAGCCAAAAAAATACCAGTTGATCGGGTCCCATTTTAGTTTATTTTATTTTTATCAAATACCGGTTTCTTCAGAGTATCAGACTACGTGTTGGCTTTAAAGGTTACACCCAACCATGGAATCTTCCGCGGCGTGCACTCCCTGCCGGTCCGGAAAATGTCTTTTTCCCGGTTTTGGCACATAAACGTATCTTACTTGGGCTGTAACCTCTCCATCGGGGTTGCCGTCAAAGTATTGTGATAACAACCGGACTCACCGATACCGAGATTATCAGCAGGGTTCTGCATGGGGAGCATGCTGCATTTTCCCTGGTGGTGGAACGTTATCAGAACTATGTATTCTCGCTGGTACTCCGGCTGATTGAAAACCGGGAAGATGCGGAGGAGGTAGCGCAGGATGTTTTCGTAAAAACATACCGTTCGCTGGCGGACTTCCGGGGAGAATCCAAATTCAGCACCTGGCTTTTTACCATTACCCGAACCACCTGCATCAGTTTTTTAAGAAAAAAGAAACTGAAAACCGTGTCCCTGAACGATGATACAACCGGATTACAGGTGGAAAATAAAGAATCGGGATTCCGCGCCAATATCATAGAACAGAAATCCCGCCATGATGTGCTGAATGAAGCCATCCGGATGCTGGGGGCCGACGACAGCCAGGTGTTGAATCTTTTTTATAAAGGGGAACAAACCCTGGAAGAAATCGGAAAGATCATGGAGATGGATCCCAACACCGTGAAAGTAAAACTCCACCGGGCTCGGCAGCGGCTGAGAGATAAAATGGAAAAATATTTTAGTCATGAGGTCAGGGAAATACAATGTGATTGATGGAAAATGCGGAACACCCGCAAATGGCACAGAAAATGGTTTGATTTATACTGGTTTGATTAAATATAATCACATGGACACCCCGCAGGAAATGAATGAACGACTATGGGATTTTATTGACGGAAGAAGTTCCCCGGAAGAACAGGCATTGGTGCGGAAACTCATCACGGATGATCCCGAATGGAAGCGCCTGCACAATGAGTTTGTGCGCGTAGACCTGGCCATGAACCGGCAGGAACTGGATGCCCCTTCCCTGCGTTTTACCAAAAATGTGATGGAACAAATCGCCCGTTATCAGGTTGCCCCGGCAACCAAAAATTACATCAATAAAAATGTGATCCGCGGAATCATGGCTTTTTTTCTGATGATGATCGCCGGCATCCTGGTCTATTTTATCGGTCAGTTTCACTGGATAACCGCTTCCACGGACAACCTCGTTTCTTCCTATCACATTGATGCAAACAAACTGAGTTGGGGAAAGCTGCTGAATGACAGCTCCGTGAATATCTTTATCCTGGTCAATGTAATATTGGGCTTCATCCTGCTGGATAAATATCTTCAGTTTAAGAGAAAATCCCGTAACCACGGAGAAGCAACCTAAAAGTTGATGGTTGATAGTTGATGGTTGATGGATCTTCTGTTCGAATCCGCACCTGGGATCCATCAACCATCAACTATCAACCATCAACCAATTCCTTCCGCCAATCCCCTATAAACATTACCTTCGCAGCCATGGATATTAAAAATAATATTCTCGAGACGATCGGGAATACCCCCCTTATCCGGCTGAATAAAATCACAAGGGATTTCCCCTGTACCGTGTTGGCTAAAGTGGATTATTTTAATCCCGGCAATTCCATTAAGGACCGTATGGCCGTCAAAATGGTGGACGTGGCCGAAAAAGAAGGTAAGCTGAAACCCGGTGGCACCATCATTGAATGTACCAGCGGCAACACCGGCATGGGTCTCGCCCTGGCCGCCATCGTCAGGGGATATAAATGTATTTTCACCACCACCGACAAGCAGTCAAAGGAAAAAATGGACATCCTCAAAGCGGTAGGTGCGGAAGTGATTGTTTGTCCAACGAACGTGGAACCCGAAGATCCCCGCAGTTATTATTCTGTTGCCAGGCGACTGGCCGCTGAGATTCCGAATTCTTTTCTTTGCAATCAATACGATAACCTGGCCAACCGCCTCGCGCATTATGAAAGTACGGGACCGGAAATCTGGCGTCAGACCGACGGGCGGATCACACACCTTGTTTGTACGGCCGGCACAGGCGGAACGGTA
This sequence comes from Puia sp., assembly GCA_035648455.1. Taxonomy (GTDB): domain Bacteria; phylum Bacteroidota; class Bacteroidia; order Chitinophagales; family Chitinophagaceae; genus Puia. The sequence continues at coordinate 2,463 of DASRLM010000567.1, forward strand.
ACCGGTACCGCCATGTTCCTGAAAGAAAAAAACGCGGCCATTCAGATCTGGGCCATCGACGTAGAAGGTTCTCTGCTGACTAAATATTTCAATACCGGTGAAATTGACATGCATGAAGTGCATCCTTACGTGTCCGAAGGATTCGGAGAAGATTTTGTTCCGGGAAATTATGACATGAAGGTGATCGACCGGTTTGAACAGGTGAGTGATAAAAATGGTGCCGTGATGGCGCGGAGGCTGGCCAGAGAAGAGGGCCTGTTCTGCGGATACAGTTCCGGAAGCTGTCTGCAGGGCCTTATCCAATTGAAAAGCCATTTGAAAAAGGATGATCTGGTCGTTTGTATTTTCCATGATCACGGCAGCCGGTATGTAGCCAAGATTTATAATGATCAATGGATGATGGAGCGTGGATTTCTGGATGTTAAAACATTCCGCGACATAGTCAATGCCCGGGGTGAAAACAAGCTGTTCACCATCAGTCCGGATCATACGGTGGGAGAAGCCGTGGACCTGATGAAACGGCACCACATCGAAAACATTCCCGTTATCAAAGAAGGGGAACTCACCGGCGCCGTAAGCGAAAGCGGTTTGTTTAACCACATGATGACCGAAGGTGCGGACATCCGGAATAAAAAGATCAGCGAAGTAATTGAAATCCCTTATCCACTGGTCGCCTTCGATACACCGATTGAACGGATCAGTTCACTGATCAATAAAGAGAACGGCGCCGTGCTGGCAAAAGACGACAGCGGTCATTTTCACATTGTTACGAAATATGATGTGATACAGTCGTTCGGAAAGTAGACCTGAGGGAATACTCCGATTATTTAACACCCGGTTTCGTTGATGGTATATGGTTGATGGTTGATGGACTTCTATGATAAGTTCGCAATTACCCATTGTCCACTATCCATTGTCAATTGTCCACCGTCCATTGTCAATTATTCAGGATATTTGCCTCATGTACTTTGCCTTTGATAAAAGTGACGGAGACGGGTCCAATAAGCCTTCCCGCAAAAAACCCATTTTCCCGGTGAACGATCTGCTCAGGGATTATCTGAAGCAGCATGGCAGGGAAGTTAAACT
>DASRLM010000568.1:0-2987 GCA_035648455.1 Puia sp.
GGCATGTCACGCTGGATGCCTGTATCATGGATCATCTGTACAATTGCGGGTCGGTGATGTGTCTCGAACATATAATGCATCCGATTTCTGTTGCCAGAATGGTGATGGAAAAAACCCCGCATATTATTCTGGCCGGAGAAGGCGCTTTACAATTTGCTTTGGCGAACGGGTTCAAAAGTGAGAACCTGCTTACTGCCCAAAGTGAAAAAGACTGGAAAGAATGGCTGAAAACATCAAATTATAAGCCCGCTATCAACACGGAGAACAAATTATATAATAAGGAAAATGACCCCATGCCTGGTGGAATAAAGAATCATGATACAATTGGTATGCTGGCGATTGATTCCGCAGGTTATTTAAGTGGCGCCTGTACAACCAGCGGACTGGCCTATAAGATGCCCGGGCGCGTTGGTGATTCACCGGTTATCGGGGCAGGACTTTATGTTGACAATGAAATCGGAGCAGCTACCGCAACGGGTGTAGGGGAAGAAGTTATCCGCATTGTCGGTACTCATTTAATCGTTGAACTCATGAGGCAGGGATTAAATCCTGAAGAGGCCTGTAAAGCCGGCGTTCAGCGAATCATAAAATTTTCACCTGAAAAATCTAAAAACATCCAAGTTGGCTTTCTTGCCATAAACAAAAAAGGTGAGTTCGGCGCTTTCTGCCTGCAGAAAGGATTCACCTACGCTGTAAAAAATGGCAAAGAAGAAACCATCTATTCTGCAAAAAGCTTTTATTGAAAGCATAAAAATATAAGAACATGACGGCAAAACGCATTCTGGAAGTTTGTGCTTTTAATATTCAATCCTGCATCATTGCCGAGAAAGCCGGCGCCGCAAGGGTTGAATTATGTGACAATCCGGTAGAAGGGGGAACCACGCCCAGTTACGGGTGCATCCGGCAGACAAGAAAAAATATTTCCATCAAATTATATCCCATCCTGCGCCCCAGGGCAGGGAATTATTTTTATGATGATTATGAATTTGCCATTTTGAAAGAGGATATCCGGGTCTGCAAAACATTGGGCTGCGATGGCATTTCGGTTGGCATTCAACTTAAAGATGGAGAGATTGACAAGGAAAGATTCAAACAAATTGTGGAACGGGCTTATCCGATGGGTGTCACCTGTAACCGGGCTTTCGACGCTACTCCCGACCCCTTTAAAGCACTGGAAGACATTATCGGTTGCGGATGCGAACGGGTGCTTACTTCAGGTCAGAAAACCGCTGCACCGGATGCCGGTGAATTATTAGGAAAACTGGTTGCCGCCGCAAACGGAAGAATCATTATTATGCCCGGAGCGGGCGTCCGCGCTTCAAATATTGCAAAGCTGATGCAGGAAAGCGGAGCCACTGAGTTTCACAGTTCTGCCAGAAAGTCCATTCCCAATTCAATGGGTTTTGCCAATCCGGAAATATCGGATTTTGGTAATGTTTATATTGCAGATGAAAATGAATTAAAGGCCATGGTTGAAGTTCTCCGATAATTCCCTGAAATTTAATTTTAAGCCGTACAAAGTAAACATGAAAAAGAAGCTGTTCATTGCCTGTTGTTGCTTCCTGTTTTTGCTCATTTTGATCTTATTTAAAGGTCCTTTTACTTTTAAAATTACCGGAAACATACCTATCTCCCGCCCGATTGATGAAGTGGCCGCTCAATTCACAGATCTGAAAAACTGGCCACACTGGCATCCTGACCTGGCTGGTAAAAATCTGGATTCTTTGCACTATTCCGAAACCACGGGAAAAATAAATTCATATATCGAAACGTCCGGCGGGAGGCAATTTACCCTCACCGCTGTTAATCCGGCCGGAATCGTTTTTAAAGAAAGTTTCAAAAACAAGAACGGCTATCAGTCGCTTATTGCTGTTCCAGACTCGATGGGAAGAACAACCCGCGTTTACGGCATCCGATTTGTCAGCGCATGGGACTGGATGAAAGAAAACATATCCCCTCAAAACAAAATAAAGAGGGAATTACAGTCATTAAAACTTTTCGTAGAAAATCCATTTACTTTTTATGGATTTCCTATTGAAATCAGGCCTGTTTCAGACAGCCTGATTATGACCGGACAAATGATTATTCCGGCAGGGACAAAAAACCCGCCATTCCAACTAATCTATCAGGAGCTGACAGACTATGCCCGGGCAAACAAACTCCTTTACAAAACTTACTGGTATATGTCTTTAAAAGCCACCGACAGCGGCAATATCCGGGTGGCTGTAGGCATTCCCGTAAACAAAAGAGGACCTGCCAGAAAGGATATTAAATTCCTGGAAATGCCCATACAGGGAAGGTTATTGGTTGGAAACACCACGGGCAGTCCGGCCCGGATTAAAGAGTTGTATGTCTCTATGGAGAAATATATGAAAGATAAAAACCTGAAAAGAGTGGCCGACCCTTTAGAAAAATACGAATACTTCCCAGTTTCTGCGGAGGATAGTCTGCATATTAACGTAGAAGTGCAGATACCCATTTACTAATTCCTCCGGATTATTGCTTCCGAAAAAAAACCAGAGAGTCATTATTCCGAGCGACCGCATAAATAAATCCCCTGTCTGTTTTTAATTTTTTAATATCGCGCACCTCTCCCCGGACCAGCCAGCCACTCTTTACCGGAGACAGCCATTTCGAATGTCCATCCTTTTTCCCCAATAAGATATCACCCCAGTTGCCGTCGTATCTGCCTTCATAAGGTGTTACCCCGTAAAAATTTCCACCGGTAATGATATCGGGTATCCCGTCTTCATTTATATCATCCACGCAAAAAGAAAAAATAGAAGAAACCTGCGCTTCTTCCGGAAATGGTTCAAATGTAAATTCTCCGCGGCCATCGTTTCTAAAGACACCGCTGGATAATATCTGAACCCGTAAGACTTCAGCATCCTCCAAACGCCTGCCAAAAACCTCCTGCACCGTTTTACCGGCAAAGTCATTGTATTTCAGGAAATCCTTTTTTATACCAGGCAGTTGCTGCTCTAATG